>JAKBBV010000085.1 GCA_021808285.1 Pseudomonadota bacterium
GCCCGTCTCGGCCTCGCCCTGGCGCGGCGTCTGATCGAGCTGCATGGCGGCTGGATGACCGTGGAGAGCGGGCCCGCCCCCGGCGCCACCTTCACCTGCCACCTGCCTGAAAGCGCAGAGGCGGTGGAGTTCTGAAGCCTTGCCTGACCTTTCGGAAACCGGGCTTAGTGACGGCAAGACAAGAGCCAGGGACAGGAGCGCGCCGTCATGATCGTCACTCGCTTTACCGAGATGTTCGGCGTCGACCACCCGATCGTTCAGGGGGGTATGCAGTGGGTCGGGCGCGCTCAGCTCGTGGCCGCCGTGGCCAATGCCGGCGCGCTCGGCTTCATCACCGCCCTGACCCAGCCGACGCCGGAGGCGCTGGAGACAGAAATCGCCCGCTGCCGCGATTGGACCGACAAGCCCTTCGGGGTGAACCTGACGATCTTGCCGGCGATCAAGCCGCCGCCCTATGCCGAATATCGCGCGGCGATCATCGAAAGCGGCGTGCGCATCGTCGAGACCGCCGGCAACAAGCCCCAGGAGCATGTCGACGAATTCAAGAAGCACGGGGTGAAGGTGCTGCACAAATGCACCTCAGTCCGCCACGCCCTCTCGGCTGAACGAATGGGCGTGGACGCCATCTCGATCGACGGGTTCGAGTGCGCGGGCCATCCGGGCGAGGACGACGTCCCTGGCTTGATCCTCATCCCGGCGGCGGCGGACAAGGTGAAGATCCCGATGATCGCGTCCGGCGGCTTCGGCGATGGGCGCGGTCTGGTCGCCGCCCTCGCCCTGGGCGCGGAGGGGGTGAACATGGGCACCCGCTTCATGTGCACCAAGGAATCTCCGATCCACGAGGCGATCAAGGCCCAGATGGTGGCCAATGACGAGCGCGCCACGGACCTGATCTTCCGCACCATGCGAAATACCTCGAGGGTGGCGAAAAACGCCATCAGCCAGCAGGTCGTGGCGCTGGAGCGGGAGGGCGCCGCGTTTGAGCAGGTGCGCGATCTGGTGGCCGGAACGCGCGGGCGCGTGGTCTATGAGACCGGCGACCCTGATCATGGCATCTGGTCGGCCGGTATGGTCCAAGGTCTGATCCATGATGTTCCATCCTGCGCCGAGCTGGTCTCGCGCATGGTCCAGGAGGCCGAGGCGATCATGGCCGGACGCCTGGCCGGCCTCATCCGTCATCCCGCCTCAGCCAGCCGGAGTTGATCCCATGAGCCGTCTCGTGGAGGTCTCGGATCAGGGACACGTTCGCACCATCCGACTCAACAGGCCGGACAAGAAGAATGCGCTAAGCCAGGAGTTGGCCTGGGGCGTGATAGAGGCCGTTGAGGAGGCCGCCAGGGTTGACGAGGTCTGGGTCGTGGCCCTGACCGGCAGCGGCGACGCCTTCTGCGCTGGCCTGGATCTCTCCGGCGCCGAGCCTTACCACCCCGCGACGCGGCAAACCGCCCAGCTCGACGATATCGGCTGGGTCGGCAATTTCGTCCTCGCCCTGCGCAAGCGTTGCGACAAGCCCGTCGTCGCCGGCATCAATGGCGTGGCCGTGGGGGCGGGGCTGGGCCTGGCCATGGCCGCGGACGTGCGCCTGATCGCCCGCAGCGCCCGGCTCATGGCCGGCTATACGCGCATCGGCGGCTCGCCGGACGCGGGCCTGACCGTTACCCTGCCCCAGGCCATGGGCTATGAGCCCGCCATGCGCTTCATGATGGAGAACCGCACCGTTCTGGGCGAGGAGGCGGTGGCCCTGGGCATGGCCGGCGAGGTGGTGGACGACGACGCCTTCGCCGCCCGGCTCGCGACCTATTGCGAGTCCCTGTGCGCCTGGTCGCCCATCACCCTGCGGCTGTTGAAGCGCGGCATGACCAAGGCGCTGGAGTCCCACGATCTGGAGCAGCAGCTACGCTATGAAGTCAGCAATATCCGCATGGCCTTTGGCAGCGAGGACGGACGAGAGGCGCGAAGGGCGTTTCTGGAAAAGCGGGCGCCCGCGTTCAAGGGCGCCTGACTTCAAGGGAGCTTCAGTTCAAGGGTGATCCGGGCGGCCGGCGGCGCCCCGCCCTGACGCCCCGCGATCAGGCGATCTCGCGCAGCGCCTCGCCCAGCGCCTCGACCCGTTCCAGCGAGGTCGACCAGGAGCACATGAACCGCACCGAACCGTCGATGAAGCGATAGACGAACCAGCCCCGGGCCTTGAGCGCCTCCAGCCGCGCCTCGTCCATCTGAACGAACACTCCATTGGCCTCCACCGCGTGGGTCAGTGAAAAGGGCATCAGGGCGGCGAGCTTCTGGGCCATGGCGTTGGCGTGAGCGGCGCGGCTCGCCCAGGCCCCGGTCTCCAGCATGCCGATCCAGGGCGCCGCCAGGAAGCGGGCCTTGGAGATCAACTGGCCGCCATGCTTGAGCCGGGCGCCAAAGCGCCGAGACAGGGCCGGCCTCTGGGCGGGATTGAGGATGACCAGAGCCTCCGTCGGGGTGGACCCGGCCTTGGTTCCTCCGATCACCGCCAGGTCGAATCCCAGGCGAGCCAGGGATTTCGGATCGAACCCGGCGGCGACGGCGTTGGCGAGACGCGCCCCATCCAGGTGAAGTCCAAGGCCGGCCGCCTTCGCCGGAGCGGCCAGTCGCGTGAGGCTGGCTGACGAATAGACGGCGCCATATTCGGTCGCCTGGGTGATCGACAGGGCGGCGGGCGAGGGCCAATGCGGCTCATCCGACCGGGCCAAGGCTTCCTCCAGCGCCGCCGGTTCGATCCTCCCGGAGGCGCCGGGCAGGGACAGCAGCGCGAGGCCGGAGCCGAAAAAGCCCGGCGCGCCATTCTCGTCCGTCGCCACATGGGCGTGTTGGTGGCACAGGACGCCCTCGTGCGGCGGGGCCAGGGCGGCCAGGGCGAGGGCGTTGGCCGCCGTCCCGCTGGCCACGAAGCGCACCTCGGCGTCGGCGTCCAGGAGACCGCGGATCAGCTCCGCCGCCCGCCGGCTCACCCCATCGCCGCCATAGCCCCCCTCGAACCCGCCGTTGAACCTGGCCAGGGCCTCAAGGACCTCCGGCATCGCGCCGGCCACATTGTCGGAGGCGAAGTCGTAGTGGGCCAAGGGCTCAGGCGGCCTCGCGGGCAAAGGCGCGGACGTCGTCGACGAACAGATCCGGTTGCTCCATGGCGGCGAAATGGCCGCCGCGGGGCATCTCGGTCCAGCGCACGATGTTGTAGGCCCGCTCGGCCCAGGACCGCGGCGGCGCCGTGTAAAGCGCTTCCCCGGGGAAGTTGGCGAAGGCCGTGGGAGTCTCGCACTTCTGGCCCGGGGTGAGGGCGACGCCGCCCTCCTCCAGCAACGCGCGATAGTACCAGGCCCCGGTGGTGAAGGACTCGGTCATCACATAGATCATGATGTTGGTCAGGAGCTGATCCTGAGTGAAGACGCGTTCAAACGGGGCCTCGCGACGGTCGCACCAGTCATAGAACCGCTCCACGATCCAGGCCGCCTGACCCACGGGATTGCCGGCGCCCAGCCAAGCCAGGGACTGGGGTTTGGAGGCCTGGAGGCGGAAATAGGCGCCGAGCATATCCATGGCGGCGCCCGTGCGGGCCAGCCAGGCGGTCTCGGCCTCGGACTGCGGTCCATCGCTGGGCCGAAAGCCGATCATGTTCAGATGGATCGCCTTGACGCGGTCCGGATGGTCGAGGCCCAGGCAGGAGGTGACAAAGGCGCCCCAGTCGCCACCCTGCGCAAGATAACGGTCATAGCCGAGGACTTCAGTCATCAGGGTGTTGAAAAGGCGCGCGGTCGCCCTCTGACCGAACGGCCGGCGCGGCTTGGAAGAGAAGCCGAAACCCGGAAGGGAAGGGATGACAAGATCGAAGGCGTCGGACGCCTCGCCGCCGTGGCGCGAGGGCCAGGCCAGCTTCTCGATTACGCCCCAGAATTCGTAGCAACTGCCGGGCCAGCCGTGGCTGAGAAGGAGCGGACGGCGCCCCTTCGCCTCGCCGACCACGTGCAGGAAATGAAGGTCGAAATCCTCCACCTGCGCGGTGAACTGGGGGTAGCGGTTCAATTCGGCGACGGCGGCGCGCCAGTCGTAGCCTTCCGTCCACCGCGCGCAGAGCCGGCGCAGGAAAGCCTCATCGCAGCCATAGGCCCAACCGTCCGGGACCTCGGGCGCCGGCGGCCAGGGATAGTCGCGCACACGCGCCAGCACCGCTTCGACCTCGGCCGCGCTCCAGTTCACTTCAAAAGGTCGCAAGCGGCTCATAGCGCCTCGGGCAAGTCGTCGAGCCGATCGGCGGCGTGCAGATGGGCGTCCTGGCGGCGCACCGCCAGGGCATAGAGCGCGCCGACCACCGCGCCCTTGACCCGGGGCAGGGCCAGCAAGGTCAGGCCCGTCAGGGGGATGAGCACGGCCGGCACGATGATCCAGGCCGAAGTCCGCCAGACGAAGGAGAAGAACAGCAGGGGCGCGATGACCAGGTGGCCGACCAGTAGGATGGTGAAATAGGCCGGTCCGTCATCAGACGGATACTGGTCCAGATCATGGCCGCAGACGGCGCAATGGAGGTTGATTTTGAGATAGCGGTGATAGACGCGGCCCTCGCCGCAAGCCGGACAGCGCTCTTTCAAGCCCCGAGCGAGGGAGCGCAGAAACGGTCTCGGCGTGGACTCTGTCATGGACATCGCCTTGCCATATGGAGCCCTCGTCCGTCCACGAAAACCCCCAGCCGACCCCGAACCCCCTGCTAAGTCGGCGTTCCCGCCTCGCGCCGCCCTAATTCGACCTCTGGGGAATGCCCCCGTCGGCGCCGTTGCGCGGCGGCGGGAAGAAGGCCCCGACCGAACCGGAGACCTCCACCGGGCTTGATAGGCCGCCTTCGCCCACCGCGGCCACGCCGAATACATAGTCGTCGATATTGATCCCGGTCAGGGTCAGCTTGTAGGCGTCGCCGGCGTCCCGGCTCTGGGTCCAGGCCGGGGCCGTGGTCTCACGCCACCAGACGCGATAGCCGCTGGCCCCAGGCGCCGCCGTCCAGGAGAGCGTGGTGTCGGCCGTGACGGCGCCGGCGATCCTGACCTCGGCGGGCGGCGGCGGCGCATCGGCCAGAGCGGCCAGGGTCAGGGCGTCGAGGCGCGTCACCCGGGCCAGATAGGCGAAGTCCACGCCGGAGAGCACATCGCCGTAGGCGACGCCGTTCTCGGTGCGCAGGTCCTGATGCTGACGGGTGTAGTTCTCGTCGGCCTCGGTGACGCGCACGGCCGGAAACCCGGCGGCCTGCATCGGCGACTGATCGCCGCCGCGGCCGAAGCGGTCGGCCCGGAAGATCTGCCGCACTGCGAAGCCCGGCATGTCGGCTGCGGCGACGCCGGCCATGTAGCGGGAGAGTTCCCGGGAAGGCGCATCATTTTCCGTCCCGCTGCGCCGCCGCTCGGCGGCCATGGCCGCCGTCTCATCCGCGCGCACGCCTTCGGAGAACACCCGCACCTGGTCGTCCACCACCCGCCCGTCGAGCCCGTGGGTGTTGCCGACGATGTCGTTGTTGAGCACGGCCTCGACCCGCCAGCCCATGGCCTTGGCGACATCGGCCAGGACCCCACCCCCGATCAGCCCCTGTTCCTCGCCCGATAGCACGGCGTAGATGATAGTAGCGTGGAACCGGTGGCGGCTCAGCAGTCGCGCCGATTCCAGCACCGCCGCCACGCCCGAGCCGTCGTCATCGGCCCCCGGCGCCGGACTGGTCGCATCAAGGATATGGCTGACGCGGCTATCGATGTGGCCGCTGATGATGACCACGCGATCGGGGTCCGTATCGCCCTTCTGGATGGCGAGGACGTCCTGGAACACCGTGGGGGAAGGGATGCGCTTGCCCGTGGTGACCACCTGCGGGGTCATAAGCGTCAGGCAGCCGTTGCAGGCGGCGCTGTCAGCCTCGAACTGAGCCCGCGCCCAGGCCCGCGCCGCGCCGATGCCCTGGGTCCTCGAGGTCGCGTCCGAAAGGGAGCTGCGGGTTCCAAATCTGACCAGAGCCGCAATATCCGCCTTCAAATGGGCCGGATCCGGTTGAATATCGCCCGGCGTCGTCACCGCTCCGGCGAGCGCTGGAACCATCGCAGCCGCGCCTGCCAGGAGCCCGATCAGGATTGTCGCCCGCATCTCCACCCGCCCCTCGAGGACAAATTCGATCACTCCTTAAACTGTGATGGAACGCTTGCTAAGCGAACATCGTTTTCAATTCTGAAATGTTCCGAGCAAAAATAACAAGCGGCGCCATGGGATTGACCTTATTTGAGCTTATGGCCCCGAAGCCGCCATCCGGCATGGTTCGCGGCCCGTCCCGATGTGCGTATCAATTCGCTTCATCCTCAGGAGATCGCCTCGATGAGCTCACTGTCCCGCCGGATCGCCGTCTCGGCGATCGCCATCCTCGCCACGGCCTCCATGGCCGCGTGTGCGTCGCACCCGAAGCCTGCCCCCGCCCCC
>JAKBBV010000086.1 GCA_021808285.1 Pseudomonadota bacterium
ATCGGCCGGCTTCTCTATGACTCCAAGATGATCTTCGAGGACCAGCTGGCGGCGCTGGAGGCGGATTCGCGCCGGATCGGCACCCAGGGCGGGGAGATCGACTTCGCCCTCCTGGTGGACGGCCTGGCCGCCGAGCGCGAGCAGGGCATCACCATCGATGTGGCCTATCGCTTCTTCTCCACCGACCGGCGCAAGTTCATCGTCGCCGACACCCCCGGCCATGAGCAGTACACCCGCAACATGGTCACCGGCGCCTCCACCGCCGACCTGGCCGTGATCCTGATCGACGCGCGCAAGGGGGTGCTGACCCAGACCCGGCGGCACAGCTTTCTGGTCCACCTGCTGGGGATCCGCAAAGTGGTGCTGGCGGTCAACAAGATGGACCTGGTGGGGTTCGATCAGGAGGTGTTCGAGGCCATCGTGGCGGACTATCGCGCCTTCGCCGCGCCGCTCGACTTCACCGAGATGCTGGCCATCCCGATCAGCGGGCTGAGGGGCGACAACATCACCGCGCCCAGCGAGATGACGCCCTGGTATCAGGGCCCCAGCCTCATGCGCCACCTGGAGACGGTGGAGATCGACGCCGAGGCGCGGCGCGAGCTGCCCTTCCGCATGGCGGTGCAGTGGGTGAACCGCCCGCACCTGGATTTTCGCGGCTTTTCCGGCCAGATCGAGGCGGGCGTGGTGCGGCCGGGCGACGCTGTCCGCGTCCTTCCCTCGGGCCGGGAGAGCCGGATCGCCCGCATCGTCACCGCCGACGGCGACCTGGAGGCGGCGGGGGCCGGACAGTCCGTGACCCTGACCCTTCAGGACGAGGTCGACTGCTCGCGCGGGGACATGATCGCCGAGGCGCGCCGCCCGCCCGAGGTCGCCGACCAGTTCGAGTGCCACCTGGTCTGGATGGCGAGCGAGCCCCTGCTGCCCGGCCGGCCCTATTGGCTGAAGATCGGCGCCAGGACCGTCTCGGCCACGGTCACCGAGCTGAAATACCGCATCAACGTCAACACCCTGGAGCAGCTTCCGGCCCGCCAGCTGGAGCTGAACGAGATCGCCGCGGCCAATCTGAGCCTCGGCGCCGGCGTGGCCTTCGAGCCCTATCAGACCAATCCGGACCTGGGCGGGTTCATCCTCATCGACCGCATGACCAACGCCACGGTGGGGGCGGGCATGATCCGGTTCGCCCTGCGCCGCGCGCACAACATCCACTGGCAGGCGGTGGACGTCTCCAAGGCCAGCCGCGCGGCGGCCAAGGGCCAGACCCCGGCGGTGCTGTGGTTCACCGGCCTTTCCGGCGCGGGCAAATCCACCATCGCCAATCTGGTGGAGAAGAAGCTCCTGGCGCGGGGGCGCCACACCTATCTGCTGGACGGCGACAATGTGCGCCACGGCCTCAACCGGGATCTCGGCTTCACCGACGCCGAGCGGGTGGAGAACATCCGCCGCGTGGCCGAGGTGGCGAAGCTGATGGCGGATGCGGGGCTGATCGTGCTCGTCTCCTTCATCAGCCCGTTCCGCTCCGAGCGGGCCATGGCGCGGGAGCTGATGCCGGCTGGCGAGTTCGTGGAGATCTTCGTCGACACGCCGCTCGACGTGGCCGAGGCGCGGGACGTGAAGGGGCTCTATGGCAAGGCGCGCCGGGGCGAGCTGAAGAACTTCACCGGCATCGACAGCCCCTATGAGCCGCCCGAGACCCCGGAAATCCACATCCGCGCCGACCAGATGTCCGCCGAAGCCGCCGCCGATCTGATCGTGGCGCGCCTCGAAGGGGCGTGACCGGAGATCGCCATGCCCCCTGCCCTTCTGCTCATCGCCCTGCTTCAGGCCGCGCCGCTCGCCGCGCCGCCCGCAGCGCCCTTGGGGGCCGGTCCGGCCGCCCGGATCATCGCCAATCCCTCGGCCACGGCCCAGCTCCAGGCGAGCGTCTCGGCCGCCTGCGGGCTCGATCCGCAGCGGCAGTTCGACTTTCTGCTCGGTCGCTGGAGTCTCAGCCCCTCGGACAGCCTGAGCGAGCTGGCCAAGGTCAATGTGCGCCGCGTCGCCGACGGCTGCGCCCTGATCGAGGAGGCCGCCCCGGCCCAGGGGACCAGCGCGACGAGCCTGATCGTCTATGACCCCGGCGCCACGCTCTGGCGCATGGTGAGGATCTCCGGCGACGGCGAACTTCAGACGCTCGAAGGGGGCGAGCAGGACGGACGCATGGTGCTGGAGGGCGAGACCTCCGCCCCCGGCAAGTCGGGCCTGGTGCGCCTGACCTGGACCCGCGAAGGCGAGACCGTGCGCGAGACCGAGGACGCCTCGACCGACGGCAAGATCTGGAACCCGGTCTTCAGCCACGACCTGCACCCCATGCCGTGAGGGGGCGGGAGAGAGCGCTGTCTTGAAGCGATTTTTGCGCTTCCCGGAGACGAAAGACCGCTCATATCCATATGATATTACAACGGTTTTTGGCTTTTCTTGGCGGTTATTCTGTCGAGAGTTGCGGCCGAATTCGCCGCATTTCGGGCCACATCCTGGCCACGCGCCTGGCCCGATCCGGCGGCGCCCGGGCGGCGTCATGGATGCGGGTCGGCCGCGTCGGGGGACTCCTCTGGGCCATATCCGGGCTGATATTCCATGGCGTCTTCCGTCTCGTAGGTCGGCGTCGGGCCGAGCGCGCGCTCCGACTCGCTCCGGGGGACGCGACCGGGATTGCAGGCGGGGTCGGCGAAGGGGTCGAAATCCGGGCCGGACTCGGCGCCATGGCCTTTGAGCCAGGCGCGATAGACCGGGTCCTTGGGGAAGTGGGGGGCGGGCTTGGGCGGCGGCGGGGGCGGCTCGGGGAACGGATCGAAGAAGGGCGGATCGTCCTGGCGGTACTGGTCGACCGGCTCAAGGGCGGGATCCACGGGCGCCGCGAGCTCGGCGGGGGGGCCGCGACGACGCCCGCGGGGGGTAAGGCCGGCCAGTTCCTTCTCTATCAGGGCGCGGTCGTGGGCCATGGCCCGCTCCAGCCGCGCCTGAAGCCGCGCCGCCTGGGCGAAGGCGCTGCGCGCCTCGCGCAGACCGGCCGCCGTACGCATCTCAAGGCCCGTGCGGGCCACCTGCAGCATCCACGGAATGGCGTCGGACACCCGCGCGGCCATGCGCGGGCCGCGGTAGATGCGTAATTCGCTGATCCGCCGGGCCACATCCGGGCGCGCCGCCAGGCGGCAGGCGTGGGCGCGGTCGGGCGCATAGCCGGCCTTCTCATAGGCCTCCTCCAGACTCATGCCCTCGGCCCTCAGGATGGCGAACCATTCATGTCGCCGATTGCGAAGTTCTTCCATGGCGAGGCTCCGGTTCACATTGAGAGATAGGAGCCGAAAGTGTGGGCGGAAGTTTGCGTTTTGTCAATATTGGGGGTGGCGGGGGGCTAGGGGCGAGGTCGCTGCTCCCGAAGTCGTCCGCGGCGAAGCTGGCGGGGCCGGCGGCCTATTCAGATCGCAAAAGGTCTGAACGCGGGCGGAGTCACCCAGATTTTCGGGAAGACCGCTACGACAGCGAAGGCCGAGTTCGGAGCCCGGAACTCTTCAATGAGGCCCGGGCTGATGAACCCGGGAAGAGGCGCCCGATCGGGGCCGATCCGGCCCACCTGACCGCGCTTCAATTAGGCCCGGGCTGATGAACCCGGGAAGACTATGCGCGTTTTGCGTTTGTTCGTCGTGTCCGAGAGCTTCAATTAGGCCCGGCGAGCGCCAGCTCCCCCTGGACGGGCGACAGGAAGGGCGGATCGGGATCGACTTGAACCATGCGCGCGGACTCCCATCGCAGGTGGAGCACGTCGTTGGGTCGCGTGGAATGAAGGCGTGGCCCGCATTGAGCCGCCATGATGCTAACAGAGCTTTAATGAGGCCGCGCAGCGGGCATTTGTAGGCCCGATGCTCCGCGGGTGGGGGATCGTCGTGCGCGGCTTCTGGTAAATGGGGGCGAGGCCCATCCGGGCCATCAGCCGGCGCACCCGCACCCAGCCGACTATGTAAACCTGGCGGCGCAGGCGGCGAGCCATCCGGCGCGTTCTTCAATCAGTTGTCCGCGCATCTGACAGAGGGGGCGGGAGATCTCTCGATGCGACCTTAGTCGGATCGATCACCGGCTTCACGCGCCACGAGGCCCCTATAGCTGTGGCGCCCAGACGGCAATCCGTTCCAGCAGGTCCTCGAACGGCGGCTGGCCGTCATAGTAGAGGGCGCTTGAGGCCAGGTAAGCTCTTTCAAGGCGCGCGCGCGTGTCAGGGTCGCTCAGCCGGAAGGCCTCGTTTTCGGCGATCACCGGATTGTCAGCCCCGGGAAAGCGCCTTCTCTTGTGCGCCAGGTACTCAGGCGTCCGCACGAAGGCCTGGACGGTCTCATCCTGAAGGAGACACGCCACGTCGTAGTAGTGCCGCATGAAGTTGGGCGGAAGCTGGCCTGTGCCCTGGTGCTGGCGGAACTTGGTGGAGATCGCCTGCAGTTTTTCCACGAGGGTGTGGCCCGGGTGGTAGCACGGGACGGCGAGGGCACGGTTGTCGAGGATTTCCACCCGGCTGGCGGCATAGTCATAAGCCCAGGAGCCGATGTCGCGCCGTTCGTTCGGGGCGACGTCGTCGAAACCCACCTCCAGCAGGATGCCGTCCTTCAGGCTGTCGACCGACCCGTTCGCGCCCGGATAGATTAGCCTAATGCCGCCACTGCGGTATTTCGGGACGTCGTCGAAGGTCTCGTCCCGCTCGGCGGCCTGGATTCCGTCGATGGCCATCGTCTCGGCGAGGCGATCAAAAAAGTCCCTTCGGCTCTCGCGGTGGGCTGGCTTGTCGTGATTGCGCCCGGCCATCACCTGCCAGTCCGCCGGCGGCTCGATGCGGATGTCGATGTCTTCGGAAAACCGGTGGATCAGGCCGTAGCCCTTGGACAGCGAGGTCCCACCCTTGAGCTGGAAGGCAAGGCCGGCCTGCTGCAGACCGTAGAGACTCTGCATGATCCAGTAGTCTTTCTCGACCAGAGCCGGGACGATGCGTCGCTCATCCGCGACGATCCGGATCAGGTCGCCGAACTGGCGATGGTTGTGCAGGAAGTCACGCGGCATGCGGGGCCTGGGCCTTGCCCAGAGCGTCGGCGAAGAACTTCTTGGTCTTTTCCGAACCGTAGCTCTTGACCGCCGCTTTCAGCTTGGCCGGATCGCTCGCCGTCAGCCGGCTCCTGACGCGCTCCAACACCTCACGAGGGTCTTCCCCCATTTGCTCGACGTTGTTGACCAGGTCGACCAGCAGGAATTCCTGACTGAGCTTGGAGGGGAACGCCGGCTTCACCCGGAAGTCATAGGCCCGCCCGCCGAGGGTGAACCTGCCGTGGCGCTTGTGGTTGTAGACCACGGTCTTGTTGTGCAGCTGGGTCGTTCCGACGCCGAGGCCGTTATAGGCGTTCGGCGAGGCCATCAGGAACGGGCTCCCTTTGAGGAAGGTGGAGACGAGCGTCTTGTCCTCCACCGGTGCGGCGCCAAAGGCCGTCTTCTTCGGGACAGAGTAGAGCCCGCCGGCCACCTTGGTCAGGAGGCCGGCCGCGACCGCCTGCTTCAGATGGCGGTCAACCGACCTCGACCATGCGGCCAGGTCCGCCCGCCGATAGGCCTGTCCGGGGCTCAGCCTCTTGGCGAATTCATCGAACCTGCGCATGGACTTTACCTGGGGTCTTTGGGTCGAATATGCAAGAAAGTTCATTGAAAATCCATGCACGGCTGCAGTTAGAGCGGCGATCAGGTCGACTAGGAGTCGCCGCAGGGTCTCCGGGCTCCGGTCAAGGATTGCGGCCCCCTCTCGCTCCGCTAAAGCCGAGGCGCTCGACAAGGTCTTCGATTCCAGGCTGCGGATTGCGGCCCCCTCTCGCTCTGCTAAAACTTGGGTGCGCGCTGATCCGTCCGTTTACCGCGCGGCTCATCCCCGCGCAGGCGGGGAACAGATCTTCGACCACTGGCCCCAGTGGGACAGCCTCGGCTCATCCCCGCGCAGGCGGGGAACAGGGCAGCACGTCCTGGTTGACCAGCCAGATCGGCGGCTCATCCCCGCGCAGGCGGGGAACAGTGCGTGCCCGAGAGGTCGAGACCGAGGTTGAGCGGCTCATCCCCGCGCAGGCGGGGAACAGGAACGCGAGGCGGTGGCGACGGGCGAAATGACCGGCTCATCCCCGCGCAGGCGGGGAACAGTTGGCCGCATAAGCGCGGCTGACAAGGCGCAGCGGCTCATCCCCGCGCAGGCGGGGAACAGCCTAAACGCCTATCCGCGTCAGACGCGTCAAGCGGCTCATCCCCGCGCAGGCGGGGAACAGTTCGCGCGTCCGACGCACATAAGCGCACTCGCCGGCTCATCCCCGCGCAGGCGGGGAACAGCGGAACACGACGGC
>JAKBBV010000004.1 GCA_021808285.1 Pseudomonadota bacterium
CTTCGAGGCGGCTGTCGCCCAGGCCTTCCGCGACCGGGGGGCAAGGGTTCAGGTCTGGGGCACACGCCCACGCGCCGTCGACTATGACCGGGAGGCCGGCTCGGATCTCACAGGCCTTGGCTACGACCAGGTCGACGTCGGCGATCCCGGCGCCATCGAGGCCGCACCCCTACCTTTCGCGCGGCTCGACGTGGCGGTGCTGTGTCAGGGCACAGTGGTCTATGGACGCGGCGAGTTCGAGCAGGACGGCTGGGACCGGGTCATGGCCGTCAATCTCGACAGCCTGATGAACTGCGCCCGGAAGCTGCGTCCGGCGCTTGCCAAAGCGCAGGGCGCGATGATCATCATCAGCTCGATCTCAGGGCTCAGCGCCAATATCGGCAACCCGGCCTATGCCGCCTCCAAGGCCGGGGCGATCAGCCTCACCAAGACCCTTGGCCGGGCCTGGGCGGGCGATGGCATCCGGGTCAATGGGCTGGCGCCGGGCCTTGTGGACACCAAGCTGACCAAGGTCACCACCGAACACCCGCGGCGCCGTGAAGCCGCGCTCGGCCGCATCCCCCTGGGGCGCATGGGTGAAGCCTCCGACATGGCCGGCGCCGCGCTGTTTCTCGCCTCGCCCCTGGCGTCCTATGTCGTCGGCCATACCCTGGTGGTCGATGGCGGCCTCTCCCTCTAGGCGAGATCGACCCGAGACATTCAGTCTCAGCCGAGTGAGGATTGACGCGCCGCGGGGAAGACAGAACGATCGCGCGATGAGACTCGCCGAATTCAAACTCACCGCCGCCGATTTTGGAACCTTCGGGCAGGGGCTGGAGCGACCCGAATGCGTCTGGATCGACGAGGGGGGCGTCTGGGTCTCGGACGCCCGCGCCGCCGTGGCGCGGGTCGAGGCCGAGGGCCCGCCGGTCTTGCTGGGTTCGGGGGTCCGCGATCCCAACGGCTTCAGCCGCCGCCCTGACGGCAGCTTCGTCGTCGCCGGCTTGACGGACGGGGCGGTCCATCTGGTGGCCCTGGACGGAACGAGCCGCATCCTTATCGATCGCTTCGGGGGCGCCCCCCTGGGTGCGGTGAATTATGTCTGCGCCGACGGTCCCGATCGTCTCTGGGTGACGGTCATGACCCGGGCCCTGCCCTGGCATCAGGCCCTGACCACGCGCCGGACCGACGGCTACATCCTGAAGGTCGAGGACGAAGGCAGGCGCTGCGAGATCGTCGCTGACGGCCTGGACCTGACCAATGAGGTCAAGGTCTCGCCGGACCGACGGTGGCTATATGCGGTGGAGACGCTCGGACGCCGGATCGTGCGATTTCCGCTTTCGCCCGAAGGAGTCGTCGGCGCCAAGGAGGTGTTCGGGCCGGGCGATCTGGGCCACGGCGCCTTTCCCGACGGGATCACCTTCGATGGGCAAGGCCACCTGTGGATCACCATGATCAGCGACAACGGCCTCTATGTCCTTGACACAAATGGCGAGCTGCACCTGGTCTATCGCGACCCCAATCCCCGCGCCGTGGACGATATGGCCGCAGGCGTGGCGCGGCGCGATGGTGAGGTGGGGCATCTGGCCGCCTGCGCCGAGGTCAAGGGGCCGCTGCGCCTTCCCACCAGCCTCGCTTTCGGCGGCCCCGATGGTCGCACGGCCTTCGTGGGCTCAGTGGCGATGGACCGGCTGGCCACCTTTCGATTGCCCGCCCGCTTTACCTGAGGGGCGGGCGGCCGGGGGCGGAAGTGAGGGCCGGACGTCGCCTGCCCGGTCCCCAACACAATCCAGGCGTCAAAGGCCTCACTGCACCTTGGCGAGGATCTGATCGTAGAATCGCGACAGGTCCGCCTTCATCGACTTCAGGGCCTCGACGTTGAGATAGACCATGTGCCCGGAAGGGTAGTAGGCGAAGTGCACATTGCCCAAGAGCCTTGGCGGCAACTCCATATGGGCGAGGTCATATTCTGTGCCGAAGAACGGCGTGGCCAGATCATACATGCCATTGAGCGAATAGACCTCAAGATTGGGATTCTCGCGGATCGCTGCGGACAGATCGAGCGCCACATCCGCATCATTGGTCGCGCCCGGATAGTTGGAGCGCGGCGGGCGATGCTTGAAGTCCCATTGCAGGCCGGCCTGATAATAGGTCGGCCGGTAGCTGAGATCGGTCTGATAGCCCAGATCGTCGGTGATGTAGTGATGGAATGACGAGACAAAGGCCCCGGTGATCCCCGTGTCCGAGGGGTCATATTCCGGGTTCTGGTCGTTGCCGTTCATGTCCTCCCCATTGAAGCGGGCGTCATAGCGGCCAAGAGTCAGGCGCTGGTCGCGCAGGAGTTCGGCCCGGAAGGCGCCTGGCTCGACCCTAAGATCGGAGCGAAGCAGGTAATCCACCGACAAGCCTGTATAGGCGCTCATCTTCTGGGCGATGGCCTGGCGACGGGCCTCCGTCAGGTTGTCGCCCTCGGCCAGGGCTTCGGCATAGGGCCCGCGGGCGAAGTCGCGCACCTCGGCCAGGAAGGCCTTGAGATCCGCCGGCTCGGGCTTGGCGCGATGATAATAGGCCGCGATCGCCGCATAGCTCGGCATATAGTTGATCAACTCTTGATCGAAGCCGGGATTGCGCCGGCCGTAGTTCAGGATTGAGGAGAGCAGCACGACCCCATTGAGCTGCACGCCGTCCTGCTGCAGGCGATAGGACAGGCCCGCTGAACGGGTGGTGCCATAGGATTCCCCGAAGATGACCTTGGGTGAGTTCCACCGGTCGTAGATCGTCAGATAACGCTCGATGCCCCTGGCGAAGGCGTCGATATCCGCGTCCGTGCCCCAGAAAGCCGACAGCTTGGTGTCGCCCAGAGGCCGCGAATAGCCGGCGCCGGGCGCATCCATGAACACCAGGTCCGATTTGTCGATCAGGCTGTAGGCATTGTCCACCATATGGAAGGGCGGCCCCTTGGTGGCTTCGGGACTATCCGTCGCCACCCGGCGCGGGGCCAGAGAGCCCATCTGCAGCCACATGGTCGAAGAGCCCGGGCCGCCATTATAGAAGAAGGTCACCGGCCGGTTCGTGTCGTGGCCGTCGCCGAGCGTGTAGGCGACATAGAAAGTCGACAGGATCGGCTTGCCCGCATCGTCGCGCACCGTCAGGGTTCCGGCGGTGGCCGTATAGGCGAGCATGCGCCCGTCGATCATGGCCTGGTGGTGGGTGACCGTCTTCACCTCAACGATAGGCGCGGTGGCGATATCGGCGTCCGTCAGCTTGCGGCAGGCCGCACGATCGGCGCGCGGGTCTCCATGGGCCCCATCGCCCTCCGCCCCAATGCGGTCGCAGGCGCCGTCGAGGCGCGCGCCTTCCATCATCGCCCCCGGAGCAGGTCTCTCGGCGCCGCCGGGCGCCGTGTCAGACGCCGTCGCATGGCCCTTTGAAGCTTGAGACGGGGCTGCGCCCGCCGTTCCGCCCGCGCAAATGAGGATCGCTGTCGCCGCGCCGACAACGCTCCAGTTCCGTATCAATCCCGAACCCATTCGCTTTTGTTCCTCGCCTCAGGAAGTCTCTTTTCAGGGGCAACATAGTCAGGCCCTGCGGCTTGTCGATTGACAATCGTCGCCACTGGCTTCTCCCTCGACGGTGACTCCAGGGTCGGCGGGAGCGGTAAGGGATCGGCGTGTCCGGCTTCAGGCGTTTCATCGTCGCTGCGGCCCTGATGGCCGCCCTCCTCGTGGCTATGGCCAGCGGCTATGGCTACTGGCGCTGGAGCGCCGAGCTGCGCGCGCGCGCCTGGGTCGATCACGCCCATGAGGTGATCGAGACGACTTTCAGCCTTTCGCCGTGGGTCCAGGAGACCGGCATCGCCGCCAAGAGCGCCGCCGAACGCGCCGGAAGCCAAGACCAGGCCGCCCTCCGTCAATTTCGCCGGGCGGAGCAGGGCCTCATCGCACAGCAACGGCGCCTCACAAGACTCACGGCCGGAAATTCGGCTCAAGCGGGCAGGGTGAAGGCCCTGAACGCCGGGCTCGATGCCTGGCGAACCTCGGTCGAGACCGACCTGGCGCAGGCATTGCGCCGCGGCCGGCCGACCAATCGGCTCGCCCCGCTGTCGAACGACGCCTATGCGGCGCTGTTGCTCCAGGCGCGCGCGAGCGGAGCGAGCATCGTCGCCGCGGAGAGGCGGATCGAGATCGCTCGAAGGGCGGCGCTCGACAGGACGATCCGGACGGATATGGCCCTGGCCCTGGCCCTGATCTCCACCTTGGCGGCCGGAATGCTGGGCCTCGTGGCCGCCCTCGCCTTCGCCAACCGCAACCTGCGACGGGCCCAGGAGCAGACGCGGCTTTCCCGCGCGTCCGAGGAACAAAGTCTCGCCCTGATCGATGCGGTGTTCGCCAACATCCCGGACTTTCTGTTCATCCTGGATCAGGAGCCAGGGCCGACCTTTCGGATCGCCGATTTCAATCCCTCCCTCGCCCGCTTTTTCGATGTTACGCGCGCACAGGTTCGGGGCCTCACCCTGGCCGATCGCTTCCAACCCGCGGTCGCCCAGGATCTCACGTCGCGGTTTTCGGAGGTGCTGGCCTCCGGGAAGCCGAGCCGCCAGAGGCGCATCATCTTCGGTCCTGACGGCCGCTCGCACCTGTGGGAGGCCACCCTGGCGCCGGTGACGGGGGGGCCAGAACCCTACACCCGCCTCGTCGGAGCCGCCCGCGACGTGACCGCTGAGGTCGATGCTCAATCCCGGCTGCACGAAAGGCAGCGCTTGGAGGCCATCGGCCAGCTCACCGGCGGCGTGGCGCACGATTTCAACAATCTGCTCCAGATCATCCGCGGCAATCTCGAGCTTCTGTCGCCCCTGACGGTCCATGATCCCGAAGCGGCCCGGCGCCTTGAGCACGCCATCCAGGGCGCCGACCGGGCGGCCCGCCTCACCTCTCAGCTTCTCGCCTTCGCCAGGCGCCAGCCCCTGGCGCCGGAGCCCTTGGATCTCGCCGCCTTGACCTCCGAATTCGTCGACCTGACCCACCGCACCCTGGGCGAGGGGATCGAGATCGTGACACGGTCGGAGCCGGGCCTCTGGTGGACCCTGGCCGATCCGACCCAGGTCCAAAGTTGCCTTCTCAACCTGGCCATCAATGCCCGAGACGCCATGCCGGGCGGCGGACGCCTGACGATCGAGCTGGCGAATGTGACGCTCGGAGCGGCCGAGGCCGCGACGCTGGAGCTCCCGACGGGCGACTTCATTCGAGTCACGGTGAGCGACACCGGGGAGGGCATGACGCCGGAAACCCTGGCGCGGGCCTTCGAGCCCTTCTTCACCACCAAGCCGCGCGGCAAGGGGACGGGCCTTGGACTCTCCATGGTCTACGGTTTCGTCACCCAGTCCCAAGGGGCCATTCGCCTGACTTCCGAACCGGGACAGGGCCTGACCGTGCGGATCTGGCTCCCCAGATCGGCGGATCCGGCGCCCGTCGAGGAGGGTGCGGCGACCTCCCCGGCGACTGAGGGCCCGGGCCGGGTGGCGCTCGTGGTGGAGGACGAACCCCAGGTGCGCGCTGCCTCGGTCTCCCTCCTGACCGAGCTCGGTTTCGCCTGCCGGGAGGCTGTCGACCCGCTCAAGGCCCTGGATCTCGTGGGCCCCGAAGTGTCGCTGGTGTTTTCCGACGTCCTCATGCCCGGCGACATGGACGCTCAGGCCTTCGCCGCGGAAATCCGCCGCCGCTTGCCGACAACGCCGATCATCTTCACCTCCGGCTATGCAGATGGGAGCTTGCTAGTCGGAGCCCTGGCGGAGGCCGGCGCTCATTTCCTCGCCAAGCCATTCACCCGCGAGAGCCTGGCGAAGGCCGTCGGCTGGGCGTTCGGTCACACCGCAGGCTGAGACGACATCAGGTCTCGGTCGGCGACTCGGCGTCCCCCGGACCCAAAGGGCGCTGCATCCAGACCATGTCCACCCAGCGACCGTGCTTCCAGCCCAGCGACGGGGCCCGGCCCACATGACCGAAGCCGAGAGACGCGTGCAGGGCGATCGAACCCGCATTGCCGCTGTCGCCGATGATAGCGATCATCTGACGCATGCCGAGGGCCTCACAGCGGACGATCAATTCGGTCAGCAGCGTCCGTCCCACCCCCTGGCCCTGGCGTTCGGGCGCCACATAGACGCTGTCCTCGACCACGAAGCGATAGGCCGAGCGGGTGCGAAAGGAGGAGGCATAGGCGTAGCCGGTCACCGCGCCGTCCTCGGCCTGCGCCGTCAGCCAGGGAAAGCCCCTGTCTCGCACGGCGGCGAGGCGGGCGGCCATCTCGCTCTGGTCGGGTGGAACCTCCTCGAAGGTGCCCAGACCGTTGCGGACATGGTGGCCATAGATACGGGTGAAGGCCGCAAGATCGCCGGCGGCAGCATCGCGGATATTCATGCCCCCTCCCCGCAGGCTCGCTGCCCCTCAATCGCCCAGATGGCGAAGGCATAGTCGAGCGCGACCTCCTTCAGCCGGTCGAATCGGCCGGAGGCGCCGCCGTGGCCCGCCTCCAGATTGAGGCGCAGCAGGATCGGCCGCGCGCCCGTGCTGAGCGCACGAAGTTTGGCGACCCATTTCTGCGGCTCCCACCAGGTAACGCGAGGATCGGTCAGGCCGCCCGTGGCCAGGATCGCCGGATAGGGCCTGGGTCCGACATTGTCATAGGGACTGTAGCTGGCGATCAGATCATAGGCGTCTTCGTCGGTGAGCGGATTGCCCCACTCGGGCCATTCTGGCGGGGTCAAGGGCAAGGTGTCGTCGCTCATGGTGTTGAGCACATCGACGAACGGCACGGCGGCGATCACCGCGCCCCAAAGGTCTGGACGCAGATTCGCGACGGCGCCCATGAGCATGCCTCCGGCCGAACCGCCATAGGCCGCGATCCTGCCTGCCCGGCCATAGCCTCCGGCGATCAGATGCTCGGCGCAGGCGATGAAGTCGACGAAGGTATTGGTCTTGTTCGCCCCGCGACCGTCCAGGAACCAGCCCCAGCCCTTGTCCGATCCGCCGCGCACATGGGCGCTGGCCCAGATCCAGCCGCGGTCGACGAGACTGAGACGAGCGGTCGAAAACATCGGGGTCTCGGCATGGCCATAGGCCCCATAGCCATAGAGCAGCAAGGGCGCCGAGCCGTCGAGCGGCGTTCCACATCGCATCAGCACCGTGATCGGGACCTCGGCCCCGTCCGGGGCGCGAGCGGTCAGTCGGCGCGCCTCATAGCGGGCCGGATCGTGCCCCGAGGGCACCTCCTGAACCTTGCACAGCGTCCGGGCGCCGGTCCGCAGGTCATAGTCGATCCACTGCCGCGGCGTCGTCGGCGATTGGTAGATGAAGCGGATCGTCGGCGTGTCGTACTCGAAACCCGGACTGAGATCGAGGGCGTAGGCCGCCTCGTCAAAGGCCACGGTCTGCTCGCCTCCATCGCGATCGACGACCACCAGGCGATCGAGCGCGTCCTCCCGCTCCAGGCGCACCAGGCGCTCGGCGGTGAGCAGGAAACCCGCGATCAGCCGGCCGGGCTTATGGGCGATCCAGTCGCGCCAGGTCGCGCGCGTGGGAATCTCAGCCGGGGACGTCGCCAGCTTGAAGTCCACCGCCCCGCCGGCATTGGTGCGGATCACCCAGCGATCGCCCCAGTGGTCGAGATCATAGCGCAGCCCCTCCCGGCGAGGCTCCGACACCCGCGGCGGCGCATCAGGCTTGGCCGAGGGAATGATCCAGACCTCGCTCGTCTCCTGGTTGGCGGCCTCGATCAGGATGTGCGTCCGGTCGGAGGTGAGAGACACGCCCAGAAACATGCCCTGATCCGGCTCCTCATAGACGAGGACATCCTCACCGCCTCGCGCCGGACGACGATAGACCCGCACTGGCCGGGCATTGTCGTCCCGCCAGATCCAGAACAGCCACCGCGAGTCAGGCGAGAAGACGAAGTCGCCCGAGGCGCTCTGGGGCCCGTCCGCAAGCTCCTCCCCGGAGACCAGGTCGCGAAGGCGGATGCGATAGTATTCCGAGCCCTGATCGTCCTCGGCCCAGGCATAGAGGCTGTGGTCGGGAGAATGGGCCGCATGCGCCACCGCATAGTAGGCCTTGCCTTGGCTCTCCGCCTCTTCGTCCAGGAGCAGGGTCTCCCCAGAGCCCGCCGCCGCCTCGCGCGGCGTCCTGACATGCCGCGGATGCTGCGCGCCGCTCTCATAGCGATAGGCGTAGGCGAAGGGACCGTCCGGCTCCGGCGCGGAGGCGTCGTCCTCCTTGATCCGCCCCCTCATCTCGGCCGCCAGACGCGCCTGCAGATCCTCGGTCCCGGCCAGGGTCGCGGCGGTGTAGGCGTTTTCAGCCTCCAGCCAGCGCCGCCGCTCAGGATCGAGCCGCGAGGGGTCGCGCAGGACTTCCCGCCAGTTCTCGGCCCTCATCCAGGCGTAGTCGTCTGTCCGTTCTCGCCTGAGTTGAACGGTGTGCTTTGGCCGCCTGGGCGGGTGCGGCGGCGAGATAGGGTCAGGTCCAGCCATAGTTGAAACTCACACTGATTCTCGGAGCCCGGGCGGCGTTGGGCAGGACCTCGTGGCGCAGCCAGCTCTCCCAGAGGACGAGATCGCCCACCGACGGCGTCACAGTCACGAAGCTCTGGCGTTCGGCCGGAGCATCCCGACGCCTTGGCGGCGCCGCCATCATGCGTGACAGTCGCGGGTCCTCCAGGCGCAGCCCGCCCGAACCTTGGGGCAAGGCCACATAATAGGTTCCCGAGATCACGCTGGAGGGATGGATATGCCCGGAGTGGGTCCCGCCCCGGCGGAGCAGATTGACCCACAGGCTATCCAGGCGCAGGCGGCCCCGCGCGCCGAGGTCCAGGGCCAAGGTCTCGACGAAGGCGCCGACATGGGGCGCGAGCCGCCGCTTCAGTTCCGCGAACACGCTGGCGCGACGCGGCAGATCGTCGAGAGACGCATAGGAGGTGTAGCCCGCATAGGCGTGCTTGCGCGCCCATTGTCTCCCGGCGAGGTCTTCCTGAGCGAGCATCAGGACCGCGGCCTCAAGCTCGGCGTTGAAGCCGGCGAAACCGGCCGTCTCCGCCAGCGACGCCCGGTACAGGGGGGTCGAGAACAGGTCTTGAACGACGGCTGCGGAGATCGGGGCCATGGCCCCCCTTCCTGTCACGACCGCCCGGGCGGAGTCGATTCCCCGCCGCACGGGAACGACAGGCCCCTCGACCCCCGCCTCGCCTTGACGCTAGTCTGCCACGCGATCCGCAGGCGAGGATGCCGTCTCTCGGCCTCGCTCAGAAAGCACTTCAGGAAACGCCCATGCCGCCCCTCTCTCGCCGCGCCGTCATCGCTTCCACGGCCTCTGCCGCTCTACTGGCCCCGGTCATCGGCCGAGCCCAGAACGTCGCGGGACCCGCCGACGAGAGGCTCAACGTCCTCTTCGACGCCTTCATGCAGGAAGACCTCCAGGCCCGGCCGGAAAGCGCCACCATGCTGGGTCTGGACAAGGGTCCCAATGCCGCCCTTCGCCATCGCCTGAGCGATAACTCCGAGGCCGGCCTGGCCGCCGGACGCGCACGCAACGCCAGCCAACTCAAGGCGCTGGAGGGATTCGACGCCCAGGGGCTGAGCGACGCCGCCAAGGTCAATCGCGACTCGGTGCTCTATACCCGCCGCTCCACTGCGGTGATCGACGCCTTTCCCTTCGGCGGCGGCGGCTATGGCCCCTCGCCCTATGTGGTCAGCCAGCAGACCGGCGTCTATCAGCAGGTTCCCGAGTTCCTGGACACCAAGCACCCGATCCAGACGGCCGACGACGCCGAGGCCTATCTCGACCGCATGGCGGCCTATGGCGGCGCTCTGGACAACGACACCGCGCGCATGGAGCACGACGCGGCGCTGGGCGTCTCGCCGCCGGACTTCATCCTCGACGTCGCCCTGGCCCAGATGACGGCCACGCGCACAAGCGCCGCCGAGAATTTGCTGATCCGCTCCCTGGCGCGCCGCACCGCCGCAAAGGGCCTCACCGACAACTATGTCGAACGCGCCACCCGGATCTATGACGACAAGATCGCCCCAGCCTACGACCGCCAGATCGCCCTGGCGCGCAAGCTCCGCGCAGGCGCGCGGCATGACGCCGGAGTGGGCCAGTTCAAGGACGGCGCCGCATTCTACGCCGCCGCGCTCAAGGCCACGACCACGACCGCCTTCACCCCGGACGAGGTGCACAAGATCGGCCTGGACCAGGGTTCGGAGATCGCCTCGCGAATCGACGCCCTGCTCAAGGCGCAAGGCTACAGCCAAGGAACCGTGGGTGAACGCCTGGCCGCCC
Organism: Pseudomonadota bacterium; assembly: GCA_021808285.1. Taxonomy (GTDB): domain Bacteria; phylum Pseudomonadota; class Alphaproteobacteria; order Caulobacterales; family Caulobacteraceae; genus Acaudatibacter. Next base: position 10,305 of record JAKBBV010000004.1, read on the forward strand.
TGACCAACGACCCCGCCCAGGTCTATCCTGACGACGATGCGGGCAAGGCCCAGGCCATCGCCTATTGCAACGACCGCCTGGCGGCCATCCGCCCGCGCCTGCCCACCCGCTTCAAGCGCCTGCCGCCCTACGCCTTCGAGGTGCGCCGCGTACCCGCCAATCTGGAGGCCGGGGCGGCCGCGGCCTTCTCACAAGGTCCGGCGCTCGACGGATCGCGGCCCGGGCTCGTCTATGTGAACCTGCACCACAGCTCGGACTGGCCAAAATGGACCCTGGCCAGCGTCATCTATCATGAAGGTCTGCCCGGCCATCAACTGGAAGGGGGGCTGGCGCTCTCCAACCCCAACCTGCCCCTGATCCGCAAGACCATGGGCTTTTCCGGCTATGCCGAGGGCTGGGCTCTCTATGCCGAGCAGCTGGCTGATGAGATGGGCATGTATGAGCATGACCCCTTAAGCCGCATCGGCTACCTGCAGGCCCAGCTGTTCCGGGCCGGCCGTTGCGTGGTCGATACCGGCATCCACCATCTGGGCTGGAGCCGCGAGAAGGCTATCGCCTATTTCGTCGAGACGGTGGGCTATACGCGCGACCGCTCGGCCCTTGAAGTCGAGCGCTATTGCGTCAATCCCGGCCAGGCCTGCAGCTATAAGCTCGGCCACACGGTCTGGATCCGGGCCAGGGCTCGCGCGGAGACGGCGCTTGGCGCCCGCTACGACATCAAGGATTTCCACGAGACGGGCCTGGGCTGCGGCCGGGTTCCTCTGGAGATTCTGGACGGGGTCGTCGACCGGTGGATCGCCCGCAGCGTCGCGTGACTGGCGCGGTGCGCGTCGCGCTCGCGGCCGGCGCCGGGCTCGTTGTCGCCACGGCGGTTCTCGGCCAGGCCCCACCCGCGACGCCAGCGCCCGACGTCACCGTGGTCAGCGAATTCGTGGTCACGGCTCATGCCGGCGGCCCGGCGTGGTGGCGCGTTTCCTCGCCGCACGGGGCGGTCTGGATCATGGGTGTGCCGGAGGACCTGCCAAGGGGCCTGGCCTGGAGCCAGAGCCTGCTTCGCGCGAGGCTGAAGCGGGCCCGAGAGCTCATCACCGACCCGACTGTGCGAATTGGGCTAGGGGACATCCTGCCGCTTCTGAGGATCCGCGGTCAGCTCCGCGCCCACGGCCGCATGGAGGACGTCCTGGCCCCGGACCTGCGCGCGCGGTTCCTGGCCGACAAGGCGAAGCTGACCCGCGATCCTCGCGCCTATTCGGGGTGGAGCCCCCTGATCACCGGCCTGCTGATGGTCTCCGATTTCCGGCGCGAGGCGGGCCTTGAAACGCGCGAACCGGACCGGGCCATCGCCGCTCTGGCGCGCCGGATGGGCGTGAAGGTGATTCCGGGCGGAACCTTTCGCGCCGTTGATCTTGCCCGCACGGCCGCGGCAAGCCAGGGCGCAGCCGGTCAGGCCTGCCTCGCCGACGCCCTGGACGAGATCGAATCCGGCGCCGACCGGGCGCGCGCCGCCGCGCAGGGCTGGGCGCGAGGCGACGTGGCGCAGGCCCTCACGGCGGCGCGCGGCTATGACCGGTGTCTCGCCTCCCTCTCGGCCGGGACCAGCCTGGGCGATGAAACCGCGCGCGATGCGGCCTCGACGATCGCGGCGGCGGCCGAGCTTGGGGGGGATAGCGTGGCCATCGTCGATCTGCGCACCCTGCTCTCGCGCGACGGCGTTCTGCAGAGACTGAAGGCGCAGGGCCTTCAGGTGGAGACGCCGCAGTGAGATCACCTCTCGGCGCAGACATCATGGGAGAGTTCGGATTGCCCTATGCTCGCTTGCCCTTGAGGGGCCTTGTCGCGATCCTGGCCATGACCTTCACAGCTGCGGCGAACGCCGCGGCGCCTGCGGCCCCGGCGGCGGCTTCGTCTCAGACCGAGTTCGTCCTGCACGAGGTGGGGCCGGGCGTTTATGCGGCCATCGACGGGCCGGCGCACAAGGCCGGATCGAACGCCGGGTTCATTATCGGCGATAACGGCGTCGTGGTGGTGGACAGCTTCTTCGACCCCGAAGCGACGCGCCAGCTCGTGACCGCCATCCGTGGTCTGACCGCCAAACCGATCCTTTATGTGGTCAATACGCACTATCACGTCGACCACACGGGCGGGGATGGGGTGCTGAAGGCGGCGGGCGCGACGATCATCGCCCAGCGCAATGTGAGGGCCTGGCTGCACACCGAAAACTATCATCTCCTGGGCGGCCGCGTGACCCCGGCGCTCAAGGCGCAGATCGACGCCCTGCCTGACCCCGATATCGCCGTGGATCGCAGTCTGACCTTGTGGCTGGGCGCCCGCCGTGTCGAGCTGCGCTACTGGCCAGGCCACACCGGCGGCGACCTCGTGGTCAGCGTGCCCGACGCCAAGGTGGTGTTCTGCGGCGACCTGTTCTGGAACCGCGTCTCGCCCAACGTGATCGATGGAACTGTCGGACGTTGGATCGCCACCGACGCCAGCCTCGCCGCAGCGCCTGACGCCGTTGCGACCACTTTCGTTCCCGGCCACGGGGAGCTGGGCAAGGTCGGAGACCTCGCCGCCTTCGAGGACTATCTGGCGACCCTGTCGACCCAGGTGGCCGCGGCCCGGGCCAGCGGCCTTTCGGGCGCCGCCCTCGCCGACGCCGTGGAGCCGCAGATGAAGGCCCGCTTTGGCGACTGGGGCGCCTTCGCCTATTTCGTCCCTAAGGAGATCGGCTTCATGGCCGCCGAACTGGACGGGACCAAGGTCGTTCCCAAGCCGGAGGCGCCGTGAGAGGGGGGGAGGCCGACGGATGGCTGCTCCCCCTCGCCCGGCGGCGTGAACCCGCTATAAGGCCCGCGCGCCGGATGGGATGGGCGCGAGACAAAAAAGGGGGCCGGTTTGGCCGCACTGATCATCGGCGCCGGGCTGGCCGGGTTGTCGGCGGGGGTGCGTCTGGCGGCGGCCGGCGTTCCCGTGCGCATCCTGGAGGCGTCGGCCCAGGCGGGCGGTCGGTGCCGCTCCTATCTCGACCCGGTGCTCGAGATGCGCCTGGACAACGGCAACCATCTCGTTCTCTCCGGCAATCGCGACGTGGCCGGCTATCTGGCCCTGATCGGCGCCAGCGACCGGCTCAAGGGACCTGACAACGCCTCGCTCGACTTCAGCGACCTGGCGAGCGGTGAGCGCTGGACCATCCGACCCAATGACGGCCCTTTGCCCTTGTGGCTGCTCGATGCCGCGCGGCGAGTCCCCGGCACGGGGTTTGGCGACTATCTCGCCCTGGCCCGGCTCATGGCCGTTCGCCCTGGTCGGGATCGCGCTATCGGCGAGACCCTGGCCTGCCGTGGCGCGCTGTGGGACCGGCTGCTCGATCCCTTCCTCCTGGCGGCGCTGAACACCGATCCCAGATTAGGTTCGGCGGCCCTCGCCGGTTCAGTGATCGCCCAGTCCCTGGCCCGGGGCGGGCGGGCCTATCGCCCGCGCATCGCCTGGCCGACCCTGGGCGCGGCCTTTGTCGATCCCGCCCTCGCCTTTCTTGAGACCCGGGGCGGACGTCTGCGCTATGGCGCGCCGGTGCGCGGCCTTAGCATCTCAGGCGACGAGGTCAGCGCCCTCGCCCTCGCCGAGGGACCGCTGCGGGTGGAGCGGGACGATGTGGTCATCCTGGCCGCGCCGCCGTGGATCGCCGGCGATCTCGTGCCCGGCCTCATCGTCCCCGACGCCTTCCACGCCATCGTCAACGGCCATTTCAAGATCGCCCCGCCGCCGGGCGCGCCGGCCATCGTGGGGGTGATCGGCGGAACGGCCCAGTGGATCTTCGCCTTCGAGGACCGGCTCAGCGTCACGGTGAGCGCCGCCGACGCCCTGGCGGACAAGGACCGGGAGGCCCTTGCCCGCGCCTTCTGGTCGGACATTGTCCGGGTGCACGGCGACTTGCCGGCCGCCCTTCCGCCCTGGCGGATCGTCAAGGAGCGACGCGCGACGTTCTCGGCCACCCCGGCGCAGAACGCCCGCCGGCCGGGCCCGCGCACGGCCTGGCGCAATCTCATCCTGGCCGGGGATTGGACAGCCACGGGCCTGCCCGCCACTCTGGAAGGCGCCATCCGCTCCGGCCGCGTCGCGGCGGCGCATGCGCTCAACCTTCTGGGCAAACCGTGATAGAGCCCGGCGCCATGGATGACGCCAGCGACCTCTCTCTCGCCGCCGCCGCGAAGCTCGAAACCGCCATCGACCGCGCCGCGCGCGCCCTCCTGGCGCGTCAGAGGCCGGACGGCCACTGGGTGTTCGAACTCGAGGCGGACGGCACCATTCCGGCAGAGTATGTCCTCCTGCGCGCCTATCTGGGGGAGCCGGACGCGCCGGAACTGGAGGCCAAGATCGGCCGCTATCTGCGCCGCATCCAGGCCGATCACGGCGGCTGGCCGCTCTTCCACGGCGGCGATCTGGATGTGAGCTGCACGGTCAAGGCCTATTTCGCCCTGAAGATGATCGGCGATTCCCCGGACGCCCCGCACATGGTCCGGGCGCGCGAGGCGCTTCTGGCGCGGGGCGGGGCCGGCGCCTGCAATGTCTTCACCCGGCTTATGCTGGCCCTATTCGGCATCCTCGACTGGCGCGCCACACCCGAGATTCCGGTGGAGATCATGCACCTTCCCCGGTGGTTCCCGATCCACCTGGACAAGATCAGCTATTGGGCGCGGACGGTGATCGTCCCCCTGCTGGTCCTGCGCGCCCTTCGCCCGCGCGCGCGCAACCCGCGTGGAGTGGGCATTGATGAGCTGTTCCTCCAGCCCCCCTCGACGATCCGCGACCTGCCGCGCGGCGCGCACCAGAAGGAGCCCTGGGCCACCCTGTTCTTCGCCCTGGACCAGGTCCTGCGCCGGGTCCGGCCCCACTTCCCCAAGACCTCGCACGCCGCCGCCATCGCCAAGGCCCGCGCCTTCGTCGACGAGCGCCTGAACGGCGAGGACGGCCTGGGCGCCATCTACCCGGCCATGGCCAATGCGGTGATGATGTACGACGCCCTGGGCATCGGTCCGGAGGATCCCCGCCGCGCCATCGCCCGCGCCTCCGTCGAAAAGCTGCTGGTGGTCAAGGAGGACGAGGCCTATTGCCAGCCCTGCCTCTCGCCGGTCTGGGATACCGCCCTCGCGGCCCATGCCCTTCTGGAGGTGAAGGCGCCTGCCGAGCGCGAGGCGGTGAACCGGGCCCTGGCCTGGCTCAAGCCCCTGCAGGTGCTGGAGGTGAAGGGCGACTGGGCCGCGCAGCGCCCCGATGTCCGCCCCGGCGGCTGGGCCTTTCAGTACCGCAACGACCACTATCCCGACCTCGATGACACCGCCGTGGTGGCCATGGCCATGGACCGCGCCCGACGCGAGGCCGTGGACGGCGACCGGTTCGAGACCGCCATCGCGCGCGGACGCGAATGGGTGGAGGGCCTGCAAAGCCAGAACGGCGGCTGGGGCGCCTTCGACGCCGACAACACCTATCACTACCTGAACAATATCCCCTTCGCCGACCACGGCGCCCTCCTTGATCCGCCCACGGCCGATGTCAGCGCGCGCTGCGTGAGCTTCCTGGCCCAACTGGGCGAGACCCCGGACTCGCCGCGGATGAAGGCGGCTCTTGACTATCTGGCCCGCGAACAGGAGCAGGACGGCAGCTGGTTCGGCCGCTGGGGCGTGAACTATGTCTATGGGACCTGGTCGGTCCTCTGCGCCCTGAACATGGCGGGGCTGGACCCCGAGCATCCCATGGTCGCCCGGGCGGCGGACTGGCTGATCTCGATTCAGAATCCGGACGGCGGCTGGGGCGAGGGCTGCGACAGCTACCGGCTTGACTATCGCGGCTATGAGCCGGCGCCGAGCGCCGCCTCACAGACCGCCTGGGGCGTCCTGGGACTAATGGCCGCAGGGCGCGGGGATCACGCCGCCGTGGCGCACGGTGTAGACTGGCTTCAGTCCCATCAGGGCGATGACGGCGAATGGACCGAGCCGGGCTATACCGGAGGCGGTTTCCCGCGCGTCTTCTATCTGCGCTACCACGGTTATTCGAAGTTCTTTCCGCTCTGGGCCCTGGCCCGCTATCGCAACCTGACCCGGGGCAACAGCGGCCAGGTCGCCTGGGGAATGTGATCCTGACCTCTCCCGGACTTCCCCTCATCATCGTCGTTGGACTTCGCAGCGAGGCGCGTCACGTCGCGCGCGAGGGCGTTCGCGTCCTGGTGGGCGGCGGCGCGCCCGGCAGCCTGGCGGGACGCCTGGACAAGGCTCTGCAGCAGGGCGCCCGCGGCGTCCTCAGCTTCGGCATCTGCGGCGCCCTGATCCCGGGACTGCGCCCCGGCGATCTGGTGATCGGCGAGTCGGTGGCCGCTTTCGACAAGGTCTTCCTCTGCGATCCTGCCTGGACCGCTCACCTCGCCGCCCGCCTGCCGCAGGCGAGGCGTCTGCCGCTGACCGCGCGCAACTCCGCCACCACCCGCGTCGCCGCCAAGCGCGACCTCGCCCGGGCCACCGGCGCGGCCGTGGTGGATATGGAATCGCACGTGGTGGCCAGCCATGCAGCGGAACAGGGCGTGCCTTTCGCGGTCGTCCGCGCCGTCTCCGACACCGCCAGCCAGGCCGTGCCGCAAGCCGCGATCGCCGGGATGCGCCCGGACGGCTCCACCGACGCCTGGGCGGTGCTGCGCGGCCTGGCCCGTTCGCCCCTGGAGATTCCAAGCCTCATCCGCGTCGCCTTCGGCGCCGGAGCGGCGATGAGGGTCCTTGGCGAGACAGCCCGGCGCTTGGGCCCGGAGCTGGCCCCGCCCCAGACGTGACCGACGCGGTCTACTCGGCCGGTTCGCGCTGCACCTTGCGGGCCTTGGGGTTCTTGGCCTTGATCTCGGCCAGCATCTTCTCGACGTGCGAGGAGAAGACGAATTGCGCGGGCCGCTCGTTCTCGCGCGAGACCTCCACGGACATGGGCCCCTCGGTCCGCACGCCGGTGATGCTCAGCTCCAGGGCCTTGAGCGGGTTCTTCATGATCTGGGTGACGGCGCTGGCCTCAAAGCCGGAATGGACCATGCAGTCGGCGCACTTTTCGTAATTGCCGACCCCGTAGGCGTCCCAGTCGGTCTCTTCCATGAGCTCCTTGAAGGTCTTGGCGTAGCCTTCGCCGAGCAGATAGCAGGGCCGTTGCCAGCCGAAGACGGTGCGCGTGGGATTGCCCCATGGCGTGCATTGCAGAGTCTGGTTCCCTGCCAGAAAGTCGAGGAACATGGTCGACTGGGTGAACGACCAGGCCTTGGCGCCGCGCCCGCGCTTGAAGATCTCGCGGAACAGCTCCTTGGTCTTGGTGCGGTTGAGGAAGTGCTCCTGGTCGGGCGCCCGCTCATAGGCGTAGCCGGGCGAAATCGTGACGCCGTTGACGCCGACGGTCTTCATCTCATCCAGAAAGGCCGCCACGCGGGCCGGATCCGCGCCCTGGAACAGGGTGCAATTGATCGAGACCTGAAATCCCCGCGCCTTGGCCTTGGCGATGGCCCGCACGGCGACCTCATAGGTGCCGTCCTGGCACACGGATTTGTCGTGCATGACCTTGTCGCCATCCAGATGCACCGACCAGGTGAACATCGGGTCCGGCTGATACTGGTCGAGCTTCTTTTCCAGCAGCAGGGCGTTGGTGCAGAGGATGACGAACTTCTTGCGCTCCAGGAAGCCGCGCACGATCCGGGGCAGGTCGCGGTGCAGCAGGGGCTCGCCGCCGGCGATGGAGACGACGGGCGCGCCGCACTCATCGATCGCCTCCATGCACTGGTCATAGGAGAGACGCTGATTGAGGATCTCGTCGGGATAGTCGATCTTGCCGCAGCCGGCGCAGGCCAGGTTGCAGCGATAGAGCGGCTCCAACATCAGGACCAGCGGGTAGCGCTTGACGCCGCAGAAATGGTTGCGCGCGATATAGGCGCCGATCCGCGCCACGGCCTGGAAGGGAATAGCCACGCCTTACCGACTCCTCTTGACCACGTCCCGAACGAACCGGCGGCTCAACGCCGCCGAAGCTCCGCCGGCAGACGAAATTCGATATGTTCCTCGACGCCCTGCATGGGCTCGACCGACAGCGGGCCAAGCTGGCGCAGGGCCGCAATCACTTCTTCCACCAGCTCCTCCGGGGCCGAGGCCCCAGCGGTGAGGCCGATGGAGCTCTTGCCCTCCAGCCAAGACGGATCGAGCGCCGAGGCGTCGTCGATCAGATAGCTGGGCAGGCCCTCCTCGAGGCCGATCTCACGCAGGCGGTTGGAGTTGGAGCTGTTCTTGGCCCCGACCACGAGAATGACGTCCGCCAGCTTGCACATGTCGCGCACCGCCGTCTGGCGATGCTGGGTGGCGTAGCAGATGTCCGAAGTATCCGGCCCGACGATATTCGAAAACCGGTCCTTCAGCGCCTGGATCACGTCCTTGGTGTCGTCCACGCTGAGCGTCGTCTGGGTCACATAGGCGAGAGGAGCATCGGGGGCGAAATCCAGGGCCCCGACCTCTTCCGCCGTGGAGATGAGGGTCACCGGAGCGTCGATCTGGCCCACCGTGCCCTCGACCTCGGGGTGTCCGGCATGACCGATGAGGATCAGACCGCGACCCTGGCGGACATAGCGCTTGGCCTGGGCATGCACCTTGGAAACCAGCGGGCAGGTGGCGTCCAGAACCGGCAGCTCCCGCTCCGCCGCCGCCTTGACCACCGAACGGGCCACGCCATGGGCGCTGAACACCACGTGAGCGTTGTCGGGGGCCTGGTCGATCTCCTCGACGAACACCGCCCCCTTGGCCTTGAGGTCGTCGACCACGCGCCGGTTATGCACGATCTCGTGACGCACATAGACCGGCTCCTGGTACTTTTCGAGCGCCCGCTCGACGATCTCAATGGCGCGCACCACGCCGGCGCAGAAACCGCGGGGCTGGGCCAGAATCACGCGCATTACGAATGGCTCTCTTAAAGACTTCGGTCAGGCTCTATGACCCGGAATGGCGGCCGAACGGGGGCGAATCCCCTTGTGACCCCCCAATGTCGAGCCCCACATAGCAGGTAAGCGCCGCACGCGGGAGTGCAAGTCGTTCGCATGCGCGAAGACGCGGACTCTGCCGAGAGGACAGACCCGGGGCGGGAGCTAGACCCGGAACCGGGCAGGTGAGATCTCCTCCGCCGTCAGGCCCAGGGCCAGCAGGTCCGCAGGAAACGCCTCGCCCAGGGCCAGGGCGGCGGCGGCGCGGCCCGAGGCCTCCGAACTCTGCACGCCATAGCCCCCCTGACCCACCAGCCAGAGGAATCCCGGCGCGTCCCGATCGTAACCGATCACCGGATGCCGATCCGGGGCGAAGGTGCGCAGACCCGCCCAGGAGCGAAGGATCCGCTGCACCGGGATGTCGGCGGCGAGGTTCATCCGCTCCACGCACTCGGCGATGACCAGGTCCTCGGGCCAGGCGTCGTGCGGGACGCTCGGGGTCTCGTCGGCGGGGGAGACAAGAAGGCGCCCGGCTTCCGGCTTGAAATCGAAGCCCTCGTCGGCGTCGATGATCGCGGGCCAGGCGCCGATATCGGCCCCCTCCGGCGCCTCGATGATGAAGGCGGTGCGCTTCAACGGCGTCAGCCCCAGAGGCGCCACGCCGGCAAGTTCCGCGGTGACATCGCCCCAGGCCCCGGAGGCGTTGATGACGGCGCCGGCCTGCAGGGTCTCGCCGGACGCCAGGGTCACGCGCCAGGCCCCGGCCTCGCGCGCCAGAGCCGTGACTTCGGCGTCGAGACGGATGTCCGCGCCGGCGCGCCGGGCCTGCCTCAGATAGCCCTGATGCAAGCCCTCCACATCGATATCCATGGCCCCCGGCTCCCAGAGCCCGGCGACCACATGATCGGCGCGCAGGGCCGGACACATCTCAAGACAGGCCGCCTGATCCACCAGGGCGTGGGCGACGCCCAGCCGCGCCGCTGCCGCCGCCAGGGCCTCGATCCTCGGCCTCTGGGTCTGGGTGGCGATGTTCAGCACCCCGCGCGGGGTCAGGATCGCGTGCCCGGCGAAGTCGGCCGGCGGCGCGGTGAGGAAGTCGCGGCTGGCGACGCTGAGCGCCCGGAACGGAGCCGGTCCGTAGAGCGGCGAGAACAGGGCCGCCGAGCGCCCGGTGGTGTGGTAGCCGTGGGCGCTTTCGCGTTCGAGGACGGCGAGGCTGGCCCGGGGCGCCAGGGCGGCGGCGGCCGAAGCCCCCGCGATGCCCGATCCGATGATGACGAAGTCGACGACGCTCATGAGATCTGATCCATATCTCGCCCCCGCTCCACATGCTCAAGGGGGTGACGAGGCCCCGCGATATGTGCGACTTGCGCCTCATGTCCAGAGGGAGCCCAGGATCGTGACCGCGACGGCCGACCTCGTGCTGGTCACCGGCGGCTCCGGTTTCGTCGGCTCCGCCGTGCTGCAGGCGTTGGCGGCGCGCGGCCATGCAGTCCGCGCCCTGGTCCGCGCCTCCAGCCCGCGCGCCAATCTCGCCGGGATCGACTGTGAGATCGTGGAGGGCGACATGCGCTCAGGCCCGGACATGGCCCGGGCCCTGCGGGGCGTGCGCTATCTCTTCCATGTGGCGGCGGATTACCGGCTCTGGGCCCCCGACCCGGAGGACATCGTGCGCGCCAATCGCGAGGGCGCCTCGGCGGTGATGGAGGCGGCCCTGGCCGCGGGCGTGGAGCGCGTCGTCTACACCAGCAGCGTCGCCACCCTGCGCGTGGGCGACGCCAGCGTCATCGCCGACGAGACTTCGCCCCTGACGCCACACGAAGCCATCGGCGCCTATAAGCGCAGCAAGGTGATCGCCGAGCGGCTGGTGGAGTCCCTGGTGGCGGAGCGCGGACTGCCGGCGGTGATCGTCAATCCCTCCACCCCGATCGGCCCGCGAGACATCAAGCCAACGCCCACCGGACGCATCATCTTGGAGGCCGCCCTGGGCCGCATCCCGGCCTTCGTCGACACCGGCCTCAACCTCGCCCACGTGGATGACGTCGCCGCCGGACACCTGGCCGCGCTCGACCGGGGGCGCATCGGCGAGCGCTATATCCTCGGCGGCCAGAACGCGACCCTGGCCCAGATGCTAGCCCAGATCGCCGGCCTTCTGGGGCGCCGGCCGCCGCGCCTGAGGCTGCCGCGGGCGCCGCTCTACCCCCTGGCTTTCGCCGCCGAAGGGCTCGCGCGGTTCACCGGCAAGGAGCCGTTCGTCACCCGCGACGCCCTGAAAATGGCCTCGCACCACATGTTCTTCACCTCCGCCAAGGCGGAAGCTGAACTGGGCTATGTCGCCCGCCCCTTTGAGGAGGCTCTGGCCGACGCCCTGGCCTGGTTTCGCGCCGAGGGACGACTGCGCGCATGAGGCCGACGCCATGGCCCTGACCCTTGGCCTCGTCGCCTTGGCCGCCTGGCTCTATCTGGTCGCCGGACGGGGCGGCTTCTGGCGCATGAGCGAGCGCGATGACCGGGATGAGGCCCCGCACCCCGCCGCCTGGCCGTCGGTGACCGCCATCGTCCCAGCGCGCAACGAGGCCGACGTCATCGCCCGCTCCATCGGCAGTCTGGCGGCGCAAGACTATCCGGGCCCCTTTCGCATCCTGCTGGCGGATGATGGCAGCGAGGATGGGACGGCGCAGGTCGCGCGCCAGGCCGCCGGGCCGGAGCGGCTGGAGGTGCTGACCGGCGCGCCCCTGGCCGAGGGCTGGACCGGCAAGCTCTTCGCCATGAGCCAGGGCGTCGCCCGCGCCGAGGCGGTCGCGCCTCCGCCCGACTATCTCCTCTTCACCGACGCCGATATCGCCCACGCGCCGGACACTCTGCGCCGACTGGTCGCGCGGGCGGAGGCCAGGGGACTGGTCCTCACCTCGCTGATGGCCGAACTTCACCAGTCGTCCTGGTTCGAGAAGCTGATGATCCCGGCATTCGTGTTCTTTTTCGACATGCTCTACCCCTTCCCCTGGGCGAACGACCCGCGCCGACGCGAGGCCGCCGCGGCCGGCGGCTGCATGCTGGTGCGGCGTCAGGCTCTTAAGGCCGCCGGGGGAGTCGCCGCCATCCGAGGCGAGATCATCGACGACTGCGCCATGGCCCGGCTGCTCAAGCCCCAGGGGCCGATCTGGCTGGGCCTCACCCACCGGGCCCGGAGCCTGCGTCCCTATGAGAGCCTGGGCGAGATCGGCCGCATGATCTCGCGCTCGGCCTATGCCCAGCTGGACTATTCCCCCGCCAAACTCGCCGGGACGGTCCTGGGCCTGGCGGCGATCTTCCTGGCCCCTCCCCTGCTCGCGGTGTTCGCAGGCGGCGCGGCGGAGTTCGCCGGGCTCACGGCCTGGGTGCTGATGAGCCTCGCCTTTCAGCCCATGCTCCGCTTTTACGGAAGATCGCCGCTCTGGGCGCCCCTGCTGCCGGCCATCGCCGCCCTCTATCTCGGCTTCACCCTCGCCTCCGCCTTCGACCACTGGGGCGGAAGGGGCGGCATGTGGAAGGGCCGCGCCCAGGCCGCCGCCGCGGCGGGCCGCGCATGAGCGTCTATCAAGGCTCGGGAAAGGGGCACCGGGACGAGAACTTCCCGGTCGCCTCCTTCCTCATCGCGCCGGAGCATCGCGACGTGGTCATGGCCTTCTACCGGGTGGCGCGGCTGGCCGACGACATCGCCGACCACGAGAGCCTGAGCCCGCGGGAAAAGCTCGATCAGCTCGACCTCGTGGAGGGCTCCCTCGACGGGGCGAGCGGCGCGGTCCCCCAGGCCGCGGACCTGCGCGAGATCCTGGCGCGGCGCGGTCTCACCGACCAGCATGCGCGGGAACTGCTCGAGGCCTTTCGCCGCGATGCGGTCAAGTCGCGCTATGAGAGCTGGGACGATCTGATGGACTATTGCCGCTATTCCGCCGCGCCGGTGGGACGCTTCGTGCTCGACGTCCATGGCGAGTCGCGGGCGACCTGGGCCGCCTCCGATGCCCTGTGCGCGGCGCTTCAGGTGATCAACCATCTGCAGGACTGCGGGGCGGATTACCGCAAGATCGACCGGGTCTATCTTCCGGCCGACGCCCTTGCCGCCGCCGGGCTCGGGGTGGAATCGCTGGGAGCGCAGGCCTGCGCCCCGGCCCTGCTCAGGCTGATCCACGACCTGGCCGAGCGCACCGGGACCCTGCTCGCCGCGTCCCGGCCCCTCGCCTCGCAGGTCGTCAGCACGCGCCTTGCCGTGGAGATCGGGGTGATCCAGTCGCTCGCGGAGCGTCTGACCGCCCGGCTGCGGTTGGGAGATCCCCTGGCCGAGCGCGTCGCGCTCGGTCGGGCGGCCATGGCGATGGCGGCGGCGGGCGGGGCGGCCGGCGCCCTGCTGCGCCGGCTTTGGTCTCGCCCCGGCGAGGCGGTTGCGGCATAAGCGCAGCCATGTCGCCTTCCGAAGTCCCGGCCCAAGGTTCCACGGCAGGTTTCCCCCTGGAGGCGGAGGCGCCCGCCGAGGGGCGGAGCCAGGTTCAGGGCAGCTCCTTCTACGCCGCCATGCGCCTGCTTCCGGCGCCCGAGCGCGAGGCCATGTATGCGGTCTATGACTTCTGCCGTCAGGTGGACGACATCGCCGATGATGAAGGCCCCTCGCCCCAGGAACGTCGGAACCAGCTCGATCTCTGGCGCCGCGCCCTGGACGATCTCTATGACCGGGATATCGACTCCGATCTGACCCGTCCTCTCGCACCGCACATCCGCCGCTATGGCCTGCTCCGGGCCGACTTCCTGGCCGTGATCGACGGCATGGAGATGGATGTGGGCGAGCCCATCCGGGCCCCGGACTTCGCCACCCTGGATCTCTATTGCGACCGTGTGGCCAGCGCCGTGGGGCGCCTTTCGGTGCGCATCTTCGGCATGGCGGAGGCGCCGGGCGTGGACCTCGCCCATCATCTGGGCCGGGCCCTGCAGTTCACCAACATCCTGCGCGATCTCGACGAGGACGCCGACAATGGCCGCCTCTACCTGCCCGCGGAGGCCCTCGCCGCCGCCGGGATCGCAGAGAGGGAGCCGCGCGCGGTGGTCGATCACGCCGGCATCGACGCCGCCGCCCGCTGGCTGGCGGACAAGGCCCTGGCCCATTACCGCGCCGCCGAGGCGATCATCGCCGCTCGCCCCGGCGGCCGGCTTCGCGCGCCGCGCCTGATGATCGGCGTCTATGGCCATTATCTGCGCGCCATGCTGCGCGACGGCTGGACCCCACCCCGCCGCCGCCAGAGCCTCGGCAAGGCCCGCCTCCTGTGGATCGTCCTCACCCGCGGCCTGGCGAGGTAACAGCAGCTTCGGTGACGCTCGGTTTCGGGCACGGAGTGCTGCGGGTCAGGCTTCGCCTTCTTCGGCGAGAGCCGCCTCCAGGGGGGCGAGCCAGGTTCGGAAAGGGCGCCAGCGCTCTGCGGACCGCCGATCGAGAGGCTGACGGACCTGGGCGGCGCTGGCCGAGGCTACAGGCCGGCTGGTCTCCCAAAATCTCAGACAGGCCGAATGAAAGCTCAGGCCGCAGGCCTCAAGCAGATCTCGGACCTGCCCCTCCAGATCGCTGACGAGATCCTCGTGAGCGACGCGGATGACCGCCCCTGGCTGGACGACGTCAAAATGTCTCATCAACTCCCGATAGTCGCGCAGGTGTGCGCCGATCTCGCTGAGGTCGTAGGACCAGTCATGGCCACTGGCGAAGAGCTGAGTGAAGACCGAGAATCCGCACGAGAGGGGATGGCGATGGGCGTCGATGATCGTGGCTCCGGGAAGGATCAGACGGATCAGACCCACATGATGAAAATTGCTGGGAGCCTTGTCGATGAACCTAGCGGCGGCGCGGCGCCTGTGGCGGCCGGCGGCGACAAGGTAGGCCTCTCCCAGGGCCGTGCGCTCCAGGGGGGTGAGCGCCGCAAGCGCGCGCGCATAGCCGCCCCGGGCCTCCAGGCGACGGGCGATCCCAGTCAGATAGGGAAGCTCTGCCGTCCCCTCGACATCGGGGTGACTGGCGAGGATCTGCTCGATCAGGGTCGACCCTGAACGCGGCAGTCCGACGATGAAGATCGGCTCGCGCGACACCGCCCCGCCCGGTGGAAGGGCGTGAAAGAGATCCGCATCGAGGACCGCGCGCATCTCCCTCATGCGGCGCCGGCCGCCGGCCGCGTCGTGGGGAATGAGACGTCGCCGCAGGGCTGCGCCCCGCGCATAGGCCGTGAAAGCGTCCTTCCAGGACCGGCGTTCCTCCAGGGCCCGCCCCTGGGCATAGAGGAGGGCGATCTCCTCGCGCGGTGCAATGCCGGGCTTCGCCAGAGCCCTGCTGATAGCCGTCCGGTCCGCCGCGGTCAGGGCGACGGTCTTCAGGTTGGCCAGACTCCACAGGGCCTCGCCAGGCCGCACCCCAAGATCCCGGGCGCGGCGATAGGCCTGCGCGCTCTCGCCGATCGCACCGGCGGTCTTGAGGGCGTGACCCAGGGTGAGCCATAGGCCGCTATCCTCGGGCGCCTCGACCACAAGGGGTCCAAGACTGGCGACGGCCGCATCGGCATCGCCAAGTACGACCTGACATGCGCCGGCCAGGGCCCGCGTCTGAACATCTCCGGGATGATCTGCAACCAGGCGCTGCGCGAGGTCAAGGGCGTCGGCGGCCCGCCCTGCGCGCAGAAGGATCGCCGCCTGGTCGCGACGCGCCGCTAGTGCGGTGGGGTCGAGCGCAAGCCGGCGCGCGGCGAACGCCTCCGCCTCTGCCCACCGCCCCCTCTCTGCCGCCGCCTCGGCCAGAGCGGCAAGGCTAAGCACGGCCTCGGTGCGCGCAAAACCGGCGTCAGGGTAAGCCAGCGCCAGCGGTTCGAGGAGCGCGCACGCGCCTTCCAGGTCGCCTAGTCGACGGCGCGCCGCCCCCAGGACGAGCCGCGCGCGCACATCGCCGGGCGCGCGGTCCAGGATGTCGAGGGCCAGGCGTTCGGCAACCTGCGGATCGCTGGTCAGCCGTCGGGCGGCCGCCTCGTGCGGCGAGGACGCCCCGGTAGCGGACAAATCAGCCCGCCATCGCCGCCAGGGCGTCCTCATGGGAGGTGGGCGTCCAACCCTGAAGCTCACGCCAGTCCGTGGGTGTCTGGGCGAAGCGGGAGAGCGAGAGTTTGCTGAGATCGGCGAAACTGCAGCGCCCCTCCAGCACCAGGTCGCGAACCGCGTGACCCGTCGCGGGGGATAGGCCGAAACCCACCCCGCTCATCGTCGCGATGGTGAGATTGCCGGGGTCGGCGGGGCGATCCAGAACGGGTCGACCGTCCGGCGTGTTCTCCACGACCCCAGCCCAACTTCGGATCAGCCGCAGGTGCGCCGCACCGGGCAAGAGCTCGGCGACCCGGCGAGCGAGGTTGCGGAGGATCGGCGTAGAGGGACGGCGCGGCGGTCCCATGGCGTCCACCTCAAGCCATTCGTGCGGGCCGCCGCCATAGGCCAGGTTTCCCCGCAGGGTCTGACGTCCATAGAGACCATTACCATCGGCGCCGCCTACAGGCATTAGGGCAACCGGTTCGGTAATGATCATCTCCGCGCGGGACGCCGCCAGGGGCAGACGCAAACCGATAGGGGTGAGCAGAGCCTCGGCCTGAGGACCTGCGGCCATCACCAGATGGTCACAGTCCAGCACCCCGCTGGCCGTCTCCACGCCCCTCACCCGACCACCCTGCATGATGAGGCGCAGGGCAGGCGTGTGCTGAAAGACCCGTCCGCCGAGATCGCGCAAGGCCCAGGCATAGGCCTGCACCGTCCGTTGCGGATTGGCCTGGCCGCCGAAACGCAGGTGAATGCCGCCAAGACAGGTGTCGCCCGCCAGGGGCACGAAGCTTCGCACCTGCGCTGGGTCGAGGTCATCGACCTGATAGCCGAGGCCCCGGCAAATCTCGCCCATGCGCCGATAATTGGCCAGATGATGGGGGGTAGTCGCGAAAATGACGCGCTCTCGCCGGTATTCGGTGGCGTAGCCCAAGAGCCCGTCCATCATCGGCCACAGACGCTGCTCCTCGTGGAAGAGCGGGCTGTGATAGTGTGAGGCTCCTCCGCCATTGCGCCCCGAGGCCTCCCAGCCGACGATCCCCTTATCGAGGACGAGGACGTCCACCCCCGACCGCGCCAGCCACCAGGCGGTGGAAAGGCCGGTGACGCCGGCGCCAACGACGATGACGGAAGCTCCCTTCACAGGCGCCCCCCCTCGCCCAAAATCCCCGCCGACAGAGCCTCGCGCGGGGTGCCGATATCGTCATAAGGTGTCCATTGGCCGCTAATGCCCATCCAGACGTCCCAATACCGGGCGATCTCAGAGGATTCGTTCCAGTCGGCCAGGACCTTGAGCGGCAGGGGCCGAACGGGTGCACGGTAACCGGCCAGAGCGAGGTCGGCGGCGCTCACCCCGGCCGTAATGGCGAGGAGATGCGCCACCTGCTCGCGACAGCGCCTGGCCTGGCAGGGGCCCATGCAGGCGCGGGTGAGACGCTTGATCTGATCCTGACTGGCCGGACCGTCCTCGAGCAGGCCGGCGAGGTTGCGCCGCGCCTGGGCGGGAGAAGCGGGCCCCAGATAGGCGGGGGGCCGCGCCATGATGAGCTGAGAGCGGGTGACCTCTTCGCACTGGCAGATGACGACGTCCTCCCCTTGCGCCAATGCGCGCGTCCAGAGGGCTTGATAGGCCACCGCATCAGCTGCGGCGGTGGCGTCGGCCGCGGCGTGGGGTTCGATCTCCGCCTCAAAGCCCAGAGAGATCAGGGCGGCGAGGGCCGCACGTCGACCGGAAGCCCGGGCCGCTTGAGGTCCCAGTCCAGCGCCGCCGGGGACGCCAGCCACGTCGCCGGCAAGGAAAATCCCGTCCAGGCTGGTCGCGACGCCATCGGGAGAGACCGGGGCGTATCCCCCAAGTCGCGGGTCCGGCGCCAGGGCGCCGCCCAGAACATCTAGAAGCTCGACGACCGGGGTCAGGCTTACCCCCTCGACGATCGTGTCGCAGGCGAGAACCTCCGTTCCACCCCCCGCCAGATCGCGAAGGATGATCCCGGTAACGCCCTCGAGGCCGCCCGGCGCCCCGACAGGAACCTGGCCCAGCCGAATTTCGACCCCCGCCGCCTCGAGTTCGGCCCGCGCTTGCGATCCGGCGCCGAAGGTCGTCGCCACATCCGCCAGGGCTGCGACCTCCAGGCCCTTGGCCAGGGCGGTCCGGGCTGTGGCCACGGCCAGATCCCCTGTGCCCAGGATCACCAGGCGGCGGCCGGCGAAGGCGTCATAGGTGTGAACCAGGGTCTCGAAGGCGCGCGCGCCCATCACTCCGGTCTGGCTCCATCCGGGAAAGGCCAGGGCCACGTCGCGGGCCCCGGTCGCGAGGATCAGGCGGTCGAATCCCACCATCCAGGCCCTAGTCTCGTCGGCGAGCCCGGCGATGGAGCCTGGCAGGGAGGCGAGCCCATAGCCCGGCGTAAAGGCGCCCCAGACTGAGACCCCCAGGCGCACGTCCACGCCGGCCTCAAAGGCTTTCTCCAACAGAGGATTGGCGGCCAGGACCTGTTCCACCATCCGACCCCGGGTCTGGATCGCCCCGGTGTAGCGGCCGCCATAGAAGAGCGGCGTATCGAACCCCATAAGGCCGGGGTCGACGGGATTCTCGTCAACCAGCATGACATGCGCGCCGGCGCGCGCGGCGACAATGGCGGCGGCGGCCCCGGCCGACCCGGCCCCGACCACGAGAATCTGGACGCGGGTCTCGGGCGGCGGAACCTTGCCGGCCTGAGAGATCCTGTCAAAGCCACGCTTCTGGGTCATACGGCCTCCAGGGCGCGCAGGATCTCGGCGATGAGATCGTCCGGATGTTCAATGCCCACCGAGAGGCGCAGGGTGGCCTCGAGAATGCCGCCGGCCTCGCGCCGCGAAGGCGGGACGGCGTAATGCGTGGTCGTGGCCGGATGGCAGATCAGGGTCTCCGAGCCGCCAAGACTCACCGCCAGCTTGATCAGCGAAAGCTGGTCGAGAAAGCGGAAGGCCTCCGCCTCGCCGCCTTCCAGCGTGAAAGAGAAGGTCGAGCCGGCGCCGGCGCATTGACGATCATAGACGGCGCGCGCGGGCGTCCCCTCCTGCAGGAAACCCAGATAATTCACCGACGCCACCTTGGGATGGACCCTCAGAGCCTGGGCGACGGCGGCGGCGTTGGTGCAGGCCCGCGCCTGGCGCACCGACAGGCTCTCCAGGGAACGCAGCATCAGCCAGGCGGTGAAGGGCTCCATGTGATTGCCCATAATCGTGCGCAGGGCCTTGACCTTGGCGACCAGGGCCTTTGGACCGCTCACCGAGCCGGCCAGGAGATCGCTGTGACCGCCGCAATACTTGGTCAGGGAAGTGACCGTGAGGTCGGCCCCATGGCTGGCTGGCCGTTGCAGAAGAGGGCCAAGAAAGGTGTTATCGACGCTGATCAGGGGTCGCTCGCCCTGATCTCCCGCCATCTCCTCGGCGATGCGCCGAAAAAGGGCGATGTCCACGAGACCGGAGGTCGGGTTGGCCGGGCTCTCAAGCATGAAGAGCCGTAAAGGCCCCTTGGCTGCGGCCACTGCGGCGGCGGCGCGGATCGCGTCGGCGTCCAGGGGACTGGCCACGGGCTCGACATACACACCAAGGCCGGTCAAGACTTGGTTCAGAAGCAGGTCGGCGGCCGAATAGATTGGCTGGGTGTGAACCACGCTGTCGCCGGGCCTCAGCAAGGTGAGGGCGAGTGTGGAGATGGTCGCCATGCCGCTGGCGAAGGCGGCGCAATCTTCGGCCTCATCAAGGGCCGCCATGCGCGTTTCGACCATGGCGAGGTTGGGGTGACTAAGGCGAGAATAGATAAATCCCGGATCGATCAGGGCGCCGGCAACGTCGTGGGTGGCCCCGTCGAAAAAGGCGCGGTGGAAATCCTTGGCCTTCTGGGCGCTCGGAAAAAGATAGGTGGAAGTGAGGACCATGGGCGGTTTGGCCGCGCCCCAGGCCTGGCTCGGCTCATAGCCAGCCCCTACGGCGAGGGTCTCCTTGTGCAGGGGCGCCCGCCCGCCGTCAGCCGACGCCATGGCGTCTTTCCGCCGTCGGCGCCGCGCGCGCGTCTAGAAAGGACTGCGCCGCCCGACAGTACCAGTCCGTAAACTTCAAGGTCAGCGCCTCTGCCTCGGGGGAATAGGGGCCTGGCCGAAAGGCCGGCGATTCCACCCCCGCCTGGTTATTCTCCACCAGATCGCGATCCTGCAGATTGGTCAGCGTCCAGAGTTCGGTCAGGGTCTCCAGGCTGTAATCCACCCCCTCGACAGCGTCCCGGTGTACCAGCCACTTGCCGACGATCATCGTTTCGCGAGGCCCGACGGGCAGGGCGCTGAACATGAACAAGTGATCGGCCGCCGCGTGAACAAATGCGTGCGGCTCGCTCGCCCAGCGCAGAGAGCCGATGTTCCCGTCCCCCACCGGGCACATGGGTTTGGCCACCGCCGGGGCGCCGTCCACGGTCATGGAGCGGAACCCCTCGTTGAGCGTGAACCGCACAGCTTGCCACCAGTCGCCCTCAACCGGTCCGATTGGAAGGCCCAGTCCCGCCATCCGCACGGCGAAAACCTCCTGGCGCCGGTCCTCGCCGAAATCGAAATGGGCGGATACGCCCACAGGAAAACTCCCGGAGAGCTCCGGATGGGCGGTGGGGCAGTGGTAGCACTCCCGGGCGTTCTCCATGGCCAGCTTCCAGTTGGCCTTCTCCACCAACACACTTTCGAATGCGAGCTTGGCTTCTCCCAGGCGATGCGGGGCGAGCAAGGGCTCCAGGGCGCGCCGGAAGGCGCCGATGTCCGGGGGCGTCTCGGCCATGCAGACATAGAGCGCGCCGGCAACATTGGCCACATGGACGGGCGCCAGGCCGTGGTCGCTGCGGCTGAAGTTGCCAGGCATGCGCGCTGCGTGAGCCAGTTCTCCGGAAAGCTCGTAGCTCCAGCGATGATAGGGACATACGAGGCGAGCCGCTGTCCCCTTGCCGGGCGGGCAGACCTGGGCGCCCCGGTGACGGCAGACATTGTGGAAGGCCTTAATCTCACCGTGGCGATCACGTGTCACGAGGATCGGCCACGGACCGATCCTGGCGGCCATCCAGGCGCCGGGCTTGGCCAGCTCGATCTCGAATCCCACCAGAATCCAGGAACGACCAAAGATCGCAGCCATGTCGAATTCGAACACGTCTTCATCCGTATATAGCGCGCGCGGCAGTCCGTGGCCAGGTCGGCGCTGGTCCAGCAGACCTGCGATCTTGACGAGATCGAGCATCAATTCATCCCTTGAGGCGGGTGAGATATGCCACGACGGTTGCGGTTCCCGAAAATCGCATTTCGGCATAAGTCCATTCTATTTGGCGCGGACTTGCGACAGCCTAGGCTGGGAGTGTGGGCCCCCGAGGCTCATGGGGACATGCGTTGAGGAAGAGGCGATGATCAACCGTCCGTGGCTGCCCCTCAATGCCCTGCGCGCGTTCGACGCGGTGGCTCAGCACCTCAGTTTCACCGGCGCCGCTGAGAGCCTGCGTGTCTCGCAGAGCGCCCTCAGCCGCCACGTGATCGGCCTGGAGACGCTGCTGGGGAAAAAACTGCTCGAGCGCAACCGCCAGCAGCTTGCGCTCACCCCGGAAGGGGCGGCGCTCTTTCCAGTGGTGCGCAAGTGTTTTGACCGCCTGGAGCAGGCCCTCAACGCGGTGCGCGAGGGCGAGTCCTCAACGCGGATCCTTCGCGTTCATATCCCCCCGTCCCTGCTGAACCACCTCGTCCTGCCCATGTTGCAGGACTTCCGGCGGGAGTTCCCGGACATCGCCCTCGATGTGTCGAGCGCCCATGTGATCGGCCTGCCTCAGGAGGATATCGATGCGGCCGTGGTCTATGACCGTTCACACATGGATGACTGGGTCACCGATCTTCTATGGATGGTGCGGGTCAGCCCCGTCTGCGCCCCTGCCCTGGCCCAGGCCCATGCCGGCAAGCCCCTGGCCCGGTTCATCGCCGACAATGACCTGCTCCATGTCAAGCTGGAGGGTGAGCCCCGGGGCCTGTTGTGGAGCGCATTCCTTGACCAGTGCGGTGTGAGCCCCAAGGCCGATCGGGGCCTCGCCTTCGATACGGCCCTTTCAGCGGTGCAATACGCCATGGCCGGAGGCGGGGTGGCCCTGGCCGATATCGACATGTTCGCCGAGGAGATCGCCGCCGGACGCCTTGCCGCCCCCTATGACGTGGTCCTGGAGGAGGGCTATGGCTATTACCTGAAACTGCACCCTGAAGATCTCGCCAATCCCGCGGTGTCGCTGTTCCGCTCCTGGCTGATCGGCCGGTTCAGGGACCGGGCCGAGGATCTGGCCCTGCGGACGGCGGTGCATAGCGAAGCTCAAGGCCAGCCAGATGGCCCCGCTGGAATCCCTTCCACGCCGTCCCTGGCGGGGCGCCCGGACTGACCGCGTCATAGGCCTGGCCCTTGACCGCCGGCCAGGTCGTCCGGTCGGAAACGGGTTCGGCGACATCGAGATAGGCGGCCATCTGCCGATCCCCCTTGGCCTCCAGACCCAGAAAGGCAGTGATCATGTGAATCTGGATCGCCTCCAGACGTGACTTGCGCCAGACCGGATCCTCGAACCAGTCAAGATCCCACAGGCGGCGGCGCATGGCGGCGGGCGCGGCGTCCATGCCGAGTGAATGACCGGCCTCCCGAAAGGTGAGCAGGTAGCGTGGGGCGCCCGTCTCCTGATCGAACAGCGTTTTCACCCCGGGATCATAGCCTACTGTCCGGTCCTGGCCGCCAACGATGAAGAGGGTTGGCGCCTTGATCTTGGTCAGGCCTCCCTCGGCCCAGGCCTCGGCGCCCGCAAACAGGCCCGCCGGCGCGATCGCAACCACCGCGACGACGTGCGCCGCCTTCAGCTCGTCCGCCCTCGCCGCGCCAGCGACGAAGGGGGCGAGGGCCCCGTGCGTCAGGGGTCCAAGAGCGGGAGAGAGCGGCGCCCCGGCCGCCGTGAGAACGCCATAGCCGCCCATGGAATAGCCGATCAGAACCGTGCGGTCGGGATCGGCGCTGGCCGGGGCTCCCCGGCGGTCCCGCGCCAGGCCCTGGGCGGTGGCGATGATCGCGGCGAGATCGAGCGGGCGGTGGGTCAGAGGGCCGATGAATTTGGCGGGATCGGTGATCGCGGGGTCCATGAAATGGGGCCCGACCACGACATAGCCCTTGGCCGCGAGGGCCTCAGCGAGCCAGCTCATGGCCACAGGCGTTCCGCCATAGCCGTGGGCGAGGATTACAAGGGGAAACGGACCTGCGGCGCGAGGCGCGTTTCTCAGGGCGCGACCGGTGATTGCGAAGGCCACGTCGCGACCGTCCTCGCCGACGAGGGCGCCGTGATAGACGACGGCGGCTCCTTTGGCCCTGGCCAGGGCTGGATACCAGATGTCCGCGATCAGACGCCGGTCCTCGCGCGGGACGCGCGGGTGCGTCGATGTCCAGGCCAGAGGGTCGGGCTGATCCCGCGCGATGAAGGTCCGGCTGGCGAAACCTACGGCGAACGGACCGCGCGCCGCGAGACTGGGAAGGTCCACCTGGGCGGCCGCTGGGGCCCAGAGGCCGCAGACGACCAGGGCAAGTGGAAGGCCTCGGCTGACCCAGCATGCGTTGGCGCGCGGCCTCCAGCGAAAAATAGCATGTGACGGCGCCGACGATGTCGCCAAACTATCTCCCGGCGCGGGCGCCGCGCGTGCGGAGGACAGGATGCGGCGACGGGACATCATCAAATCGGCGGCGGGTTTGGCCATGGCGGGGGCGCCGCCGTCCCGGCTGCTCGCCCAGGCCGACAGCCGGACGAGGCCGGCCGCGAGCCCTGACACGGGCCCCGTGAAGATGATCGAGACGTCGTCCATTCCCATGCCTGACGGTGTCCGACTGGCGGTTCAGCTCTGGCTGCCGGCGCCGAGCGATGTCCGACCGGCGCCGGTGGTGCTCGAATATATCCCCTATCGCAAGCGGGATGGCTACCGCGCCTACGGCATGTACTGGGGCGAGACCCTGGCCTCGCAGGGGATCGCCTATGCGAGGCTGGAGACCCGAGGCTCCGGCGATTCCACGGGACTTCTGCAGGACGAGTATCTGCCGCGTGAGCATGAAGATGCGGCCGTCGCCATCGCCTGGCTGGCGGCGCAGCCCTGGTGCAACGGCGCGGTGGGCATGAGGGGAGTGTCCTGGGGCGGGTTCAGCACCCTGCAGGCGGCCGCGCTGCGCCCGCCGGCCCTCAGGGCGATCATGCCGATCTCCGCTTCGGACATGCGCTACACCGACGACGCCCACTATGTGGGCGGGGCCTTTGCCCTCACGGGCCTCAAATGGGCGACCAGCATGAAGCTGGTCATGGCCGGGCCGCCCGATCCGATGGTCACCGGTGAAGCCTGGAAAGAGGAATGGCGCGCAAGGCTCGCGGCGACGCCCCCGATCGCCGCCCGCTGGCTCTCCCATCAGACCAATGACGCCTATTGGCGCCAGGGCTCGGTAGCCCTTGCCTGGGACGCCATCCAGTGCCCGGTCTATGTGGTGGGCGGGCTGGTGGACTCCTATGGCAACGAGATCCCGCGCCTCCTGGCCAATCTCCAGGTTCCCCGCAAGGGCCTCTATGGGCCCTGGCAGCATGGCTACCCGTCTCCCGCCACCCCGGGCCCGGCTCTCGACTGGGCCTATGAGGAGCTGCGCTGGTGGCGCCAATGGCTCATGGGCGAGGAGACCGGCATCATGGCTGAGCCCATGCTCAGGGCCTATATGCCGGACGCCACGGCGGCGCAGGTCTCCCCAGGCCCCATCCCTGGTCATTGGGTGGCCGAAGCGCAGTGGCCCTCGGACCGGGTTCGGTCCCGCGCCTTCTACCTCGGCGATGGCGGGCTTCACGATCACCCTCAGGGCGGCGCCACGGCTCATTGCGCCAGCACGGCCCTGGTGGGACTGGGCAAGGTCGAATGGGTGCCCTTCGCCCCTACCGAACTGCCGCGCGAGCAGTCCCCGGACGACGCCCGGTCTCTGACCTTCGACTCCGCGCCTCTGCCGGGGCGCATTGAGCTGCTGGGCGCCGGCGCCTTCAAGATCCGGGTCGCTGCCGACCGCCCCCTCGCCCACCTCGCCCTGCGCCTGTGCGAGGTCACGCCGGCGGGCAAGTCCTGGCTGATCACCTATGGCCTCCTGAACCTCACCCATCGCACCAGCCACGAGACCCCGACACCCCTGGAGCCGGGCCACGCCTATGAGGTGACGGTCCCGCTCAACTTCACGGCCCACGCCTTCGCGGCGGGAAGCCGGATAAGGGCGGCGATCAGCGAGAGCCTCTGGCCCCTGGTCTGGCCCTCCCCCGAGCCGGTGACGCTCACCCTGGACCTGGCCTCGGCCCGCCTGGACCTGCCGGTTCGGACGCCGCCGCCGGTGGAGGCGCCGATGCCCATCCCCCTCGCCCCTCCGCCACCGCCCGATCCGAAATCCTGGCCCGACATGCGCATCACCGAAGAGGACGGCCAGGTGCGCGTGGTCGAGGTCTGGCCGCCATCGGTGAATCTCATCGCGGCGATCGCCGAGACCCATTCGGGCAGCGGCCCCGATATCGACCTCTCCATGACCGAGGCGGAGCCCCTCACCTGTCGCTGGCGAGCTTCATCAAACGCCGGCTTCTCCAGACCGGGCTGGGTGATCGCTCTGAAGAGCGAGGTGGCGATCAGCGCCGACACCCGGGACTTCACGGTGGAGGAGCGACTGACGGCGACCCTCAATGGCGAGGTATTCGCCGACATGCCCGCGACGACGCGAATCCGGCGGGAGATGATCTAGGCGCGCGATGAGGAGGTCGGCGGCGATCTCTCCTCCGCCACGGCCCCAAATGCCTTTTTTGCATTCACGCATACACTAATTGACTTTGTGGAAATCCAACTCTGCGGGGAAGCATCGGCACAGATGACGAGCGGCTTCGATCGCCTACCCGGCCTTGGTCAATGACCGCGGGGGATCAGGGGCGAAGAAGGGGCGGCCGAAACAAACAAGGGGTGGCGGGTGATGACAAGGACGAAACACGTCGGGCGCGCGGATCTTGCGCGTCTTCTGACCGGCGCCAGCCTAGCGGCTCTGACCGCAGGCGCCGCCCAGGCCGGGTCCGCCGCTGCGGCGCCGACCGATTCCTCCTCGCCCACCAGCGTTCAGGAGGTGATCGTCACGGCTGACCGGGCCGGGGCGGAAAACATCCAGAACGTCCCCATGGCCATCACCGCCATCGGCGCCGATAAGCTGGACCGGGCGGGCATCACCAATGTGCTGGGCTTGGAGCAGTACACCCCGTCTCTGAACGTCACCCAGGGCGCGCCCGGCTACAACAAGTACGACATGCTGGGCCTGACCACCGGGGGCTATCTGGCCTCCGATACCTCCGACCGATCTTTGGTGGCGGTCTATCTCGACGACACCCCGATTTCCGTCCAGGGACAGACGCCGGACCTGCGCGTCTATGACCTGGAGCGAGTCGAGGTGCTGGCCGGCCCCCAAGGCACGCTCTACGGCGCGGGGTCCATGGCCGGAACGATCCGCTTCATCACCGCCAAGCCCGACAGCCAGTCCTATTTCGGGGCCTTCGAGGCCACCGGCTCGGGCACCGAGCATGGTTCGGTGAACGACAGTTTCCGGCTGATGGTCAATGCGCCGCTCATAAAGGACAGGTTGGCGCTCCGCGTCACCCTCTATCAGGGCGAAGACTCGGGCTTCATCAACGACATAGGAGATTTCCACAAGAACGACGTCAATCTGAACCGAACGAGCCAAGCCCGGGTGGCCCTGCGCTATACGCCCACCGATAAGCTCACGGTCGATTTCAGCTACACCTACGAGAAGAGCCACGCCTACGGTCTGGACCAGGGCCTCTCGGGTCTTGCTCCCTATACGACCTCGACCAACGGTCCCCAGGGCGATCGGGACGACTTCAATCTCTATAACGTCGCGATCGACTATGACCTCGGCTTCGCCGACCTCATCTCGTCCAGTTCCTATACTTGGCGGCGGATTGGGTTCCAGGCCAGCCCGGAACCGCAGATCGGCTACTTCTTCCAGAACTACGGGGCGGGACCGACCTACGCCAACGCCTATCCCCTGTTCAACGCGCCGACGACCTATAATCAGGCGGTGACTGACAGCATTCCTCGCGAACAATTCGACATCACCCAGAAAATCCACGACTACATGGAGGAGGTCCGCCTGGTTTCGAAATCCAGTGGGCCGTTCCGATGGACAGTGGGTGGATTTTTCGAGGATCAACGACGGAATCTGTACCAGGACATTCCTGTCCCCGGCTTCGACAGCCTCTCATACGAGAATTATTTCTACGGTCCCTTCAATACGCCCAATGGGCTCTATAATTCCCAGACAGTGGACGGCGCCTTCAATCCGAACGACATATTTTCGGGCCTGCAGAACATCGAGGAGCATCAGTTCGCCCTGTTCACCGACGACACTTGGCACGTCACGCGGCGGCTCGATCTGACGGCGGGATTGAGGTTTTTCGCTTTCCACGAAAACTATTACCTCTTCGAGAGCGGCGTCTACGGCGTGATCAACCATGTGCCCCAGACCCAGAACTCTTCCCTGACCTCGGTCGGCGCCAATCCCCGCTTCAATATCGCCTATCACGTCAACGACGACGTCATGATCTATGCCGAAGCTGCGCGAGGATTCCGTTACGGGGGGGCCAACCAACCCGTGCCGATCGGGTCCACCGGCATCGCCGCGGAGTGCGCCGCCAACCTCGCCAGCTACGGCTATTCGACCGCCCCGGCCACCTTCGGCCCCGACCATCTTTGGGACTATTCCGTGGGCGAGAAGGCGACTTTGGGGAATGGCCGCCTGACGGTGAATACGGACGCCTACTACATCGACTGGACAAACGTGCAGACCCGGCTGGGCCTCAACTGCTCCTATTTCTTCACCGAGAACCAGGGGACCGTTCACAGCGAAGGCGTCGATCTCGACACGCGGTTCCGGCTCACTCCCGAACTGAGCATCGGGGCCACCGTCGCCTATAATGACGCCCGGGCGGCGGGGAACATCCCCACAGTGGGCGCCTTCAATGGGGACCTGACGCCCTATTATCCACGCTGGATCGCCGGAGCCTCGATCAACTATGATCGCTCTCTGTTCAACGGCAGTCTGCACGCCCAGGCCAATTATCAGTTCCGGGGCGACGAACAGACCACGTTCAACTCCCAGGCGACCACGGTCACGCCGGGCGGCGGCCTCATGGCGACGGGGGTCAACCCCTTGTTTGCCATCATCCCTTCTTCGGTGAATGTCAGCGCCTCTTTGGCCTATGATATCGGCAATTATGAGTTCGGCGTGTTCGGGACCAACCTGACTAATGGCGTGAAAGTCACTGACATCGGGCCAGCCACTTATTATGCCGCTTATCAGGCGGGGGCGGACGTCACCTATGCTCGACCGCGAACCATAGGGGCTCGGGTCAAGGTGAGGTTCTAGGTCAATCGCCAGAGTTCCAAGCCACGCTCATGAGTGATCGCCAGGGCTCGACGGCCTGGGTACGTTGGTACGTCCTCATCACCATGAGCGTGATCTATACGATCAACATCGCCGACCGGTATGTGATGTCCACGGTGTTGGAGCCGATCCGGATCGAACTTCATCTGAGCGACGGCGGAGTGGCCTTTCTCACCGGGGTGTCCCTGGCTCTGTTCTACGTTACCCTTGGCCTGCCGATTTCGTGGCTTGCCGACCGGACCAGCCGACGCAACATTCTGGCGGCGTCCCTTGTCGCCTGGTCGGTGATGACGGCCCTCTGCGGCCTGTCGCGCACATATCTGCAGCTTTTGGGCGCCCGTATCGGGGTAGGCGTGGGCGAGGCTGGCGGTACGCCTCCGGCGAACGCGATCATCGCCGACCACTTTCCCGCAAGCCGCCGTCCCATGGCCATGGCGGTGTTCGCTCTGGGCGCCCCGGTCGGCGCGTGGCTTGGGGCCGATGTGGCCGGTGCGGTGGCCCGGGCCGAGGGCTGGCGCAGCGCGTTCCTCGTCCTTGGCCTCCCAGGGGCGCTGGTGGGGTTGCTGGTGCTGTTCACGATCCGAGAGCCCCGTCGCGGCCAGCTCGACCTTTCCTCAGGCGAGGCGACCCCGACCTTTCCCGATACCTTGCGCTATCTGTTCCGACAGAAGGCCTGCCTGCATGTGATGATGGGCGGCGCCCTCTCGGCGTTCTGGGGATGGGGGTTGATGTGGTTCACACCAACCTATCTGCAGCGAGCCTATGACCTCGACGTCGGCCAAGCCGGAGCCATTTTAGGGCCGATCCATCTCATCGCTGGCTCGGCCGCCTCTCTGGCCACAGCGTTCCTTCTCGCGCGCCGCGCCTATTCCGACCCCAGACGCGTCCTCAGTCTCCTGGCGATTGTCACGGCCGCAGCGACCCTCCCCTCTGTTCTGGTCTATGGGACCCACTCCCTGGCTGTGGCCAAGGTCATGCTCTGGCTGTTCATCCCGGCCATCTACTTCTATCTCGGCCCCGCCATGGCCCTGGTGCAGAATCTGGCGCCGCCGAAGATGCGGGCCATGTTCATCGCCATCTCCCTGGCGATCGCGAATATCTTCAACCTGATTATCGCGCCCCAGGGCGTGGGCTGGTTCAGCGACGCCCTTGCCGGCGCGCAGGGGCCGAACGCCAAATCTCTGCGCCTCGCCCTGCTTGTCCTGGCGCCGTCGGGCTTCTGGGCCGCCTGGCACTACTGGGCCGCGCGTCGCGAGGTCGTGGCCGAGCAGAGAGCCGCTGTCGGCTATCTCTGAAGATCATCACCGGCGGCACAATTCGGTGATGGCGTTTTGGGGTCGATATATTCAATTCGACCGACCCCGCTCTCCCCTACGGCGTCGCGTCCAGCTTGCGGGTCAGGTAGTCGGCCGTGGCCGTGTCGGCGTCGAGCCAGGACTGGTAGCGCAGGAAGCCGTGGATCTCGTTGGGGATGACGAATTCCTCATAGCTGACGCCCTTTTCCTGCAGGCGGCGCGCCAGATCCACGGTCTGGTGGAACATGACGTTGCGGTCGTCGTCGCCCTGGATGAGCAGGACCGGCGAGGTCCAGGTGGCGATGTCGGCGTCGGGCGAGGCCTTCCAGGCCACGTCCCTGGCGGCGAAATAGTCGCCCTGTTCATAGCGCTTGGGCGGGCCGCCCATGTATTTGTTCATCTCATCGGGCCAGTCGTGCACGCCGTGGAAGTCGACCCCGGCCTTGAACACGTCGGAATTGCGCGCCAGGGCGAGGGCGGTGAGATAGCCGCCATAGGACCCGCCCCAGATGCCGATGCGCTTGGGGTCGACCTCCGGCAGGGCCTGGAGGAACTTCGCGCCGGCCTGGACGTCCTGATACTCTGACGCGCCGCGGAAGCCGGCATGGGCCGGATGCTGGAAGTCGCGGCCATAGCCGATGCCCAGGCGGTAGTTCACCGACAACACCACGAAGCCGTGCGTGGCCAGATACTCGTTCACCGCATAGGCGTTGCTGTAATAGTCCATATAGCTCCAGCCGAGGAGCATCTGCCGCGGCGGTCCGCCGTGCACGAAGATCACGCCGGGCTTCTTGGCCGCCCCGCCGGGCGCCTCGAAGAGGTCGCCATGGATGGTCAGTCCGTCGGCGGAGGTGAAGGTCACCGCGGTCGGCGTCACCAGGGAGGCGGTGGGATAGTCGGCGCCCGCGCCGGTGGAGAAGGTCTGGCGCCCCTGCTGGCCGTGGCGGATGACGGCGATGCGGGTCGGCTCGCGCGGGCCCGCCTCGACGAAGGCGACGGCGTCGCCCGCCGAGGCCGGTTCGTATTCCAGCCCCTCGCCGCGGGTCAGGGGAACCGGCGCGGACCCGTCGAGGGCCAGGCCGAAGAGGTGGCGCCGCTCCAGATCGTGCGGCGCGTCCCCGGTATTGGCGTCATAGACGATGCGGGTCCCGTCAGGGCTGAAGCTGATATGCTCGACCATGAAGTCGCCGGGCGTCAGGAGCTTCTGCGGCCCTCCCGCGGCAGGAACTTCGTAAAGGTGCTCCCAGCCGTCCTGCTCGGAGAGGAAGATCAGCCGATCACCCGCCGCCCAGTGCAGGTTCGCCTGGCCCTCGACCTCCGGATAGGAATCGCGCAGCCCCTTGCCGGAGGCCCAGACGGCGGCGCCCTTGCCGCTGGTCGCGTCGGCGACCCAGATCGCCCAGGGATGCGGGCTTTCGGTCAGGATCGGCTCGGGCGGGCCGCCGTCGCCCGGCGCGCGCACAAAGGCGATCCTTGTCCCGTCCGGCGACCAGCGCGGCTGGTCGTCCATGCCCGTGGAGGGGGCGAGGTAAATGAGCGGGGCCGCCTCGCCGCGATAGACGCCGATGAATCCGTGATCGCCGCGATCGGAGACGAACGCCAGAGCCTCGCCCTTTGGCGACCAGACCAGAGACTCGTCACTGCCGCGATCGAAGAACAGGCGATGGGCCTCGCCCTTGCCGTCCAGCGAGGCCGTCCAGACCTGGTGGTCCTTGATGAAGGCGAGCTTGCCGCCCTCGGAGACCGCCGGCGCATCGCCGTCGGCGAGCTTTATCGGAGCGCTCGAACCGTCGCTCGGCGCGGTCCAGATCTGCAGTTTGGGCTCGGTGGGGCTGCTGTCGGGATCGGGCGCCAGGCCGCCCTCGGCCGGCCAGTTGGCGTCGTGGTCGCCGCCGCGAACCCAGACCAGCCGGGTCCCGTCGGGCGAGAAGACAAGATCCTGAAGCTCCTGGCCGTCATCGGCGGTCTCGTGGGTGATCTCGACGGGCTTATAGTCCGGCCCCTTGGCGGCCCAGACATTGCGCACGCCACGCACCACCTCGACCCAGGCGATGGCCCCGCCCTTGGGCGCAGCGACCAGGTTGGTCTGGAAGGGATAGCCGAGGATCGCCTTGAGCGAGGCCGGCGAGGCCGGGGCCTGCGGGTGCGTCTCCGCCGCCAGGGCGCCGCCGCACGCCAGTGTCAGGCCGCCCGCCAGGGCGAGAACCGCCGCGCTGGCCATGCTCCTATATGCCCGTCCGCCCATGATCGCTTCCTCGCCCCTTCTGACGTGATCCGGACGCTGCGCGCGCCTCGGCGTCTCCTCAATAGCCTCAGTGGAGGAACTTGCCCACGCCCTCAACGCGCCCGCCTCGGCGATCGCCACGGGCGGGGCCGCGGTCCGGGCCTCAGCCGCAAAGACTTGACCGGACCGTACGGTCATCTCTAGACGCGGGGTCGTGGGCCAGACATCGCAACCTTTCCCGATCCGAGCGGCGGGCCTCGTCGCCGGGGCCGCCTCGCTTGCGGCCCTGTCCGCCTGCGCCCCGCACAAACCGCCGCCGCCCGCGCCGGCGGTCGCCATCGCGAGCCCCCTGGCCATGAAGATGGTCGATTGGGACGACTATGACGGCCAATTCGTCGCCGTGAACTCCGTGGACATCCGTCCCCGGGTCTCCGGCTATCTGATTCAGATCGGGTTCAAGGACGGCGAGCGGGTCAGGAAGGGCCAGGTCCTCTTCGTCGTCGATCCCCGGCCCTATCAGGCGGCGCTCGACCAGGCCAAGGGCCTTCAGGCGCACGATCAGGCCGCGCTCATCAACGCCCAGCAGCAGCTTGACCGCGGACGCACCCTGCTGGCGGCCAAGGCGATCAGCCAGCAAGCCTTCGAGGGCCTGGAGGCGGCGGAGCGTCAGGCCGAGGGCGATCTGGCGACGGCCAAGGCCAATGTCCAGGCGGCGGCCCTGAACGTCGCCTTCACCCGGGTGATCTCGCCCCTGGACGGCCGGGTCTCCGACCGCCGCGTCTCGGTGGGCAATCTGGTCACCGCCGACGCCACCGTGCTGACCAATGTGGTCAGCGACGATCCGATCTGGTTCCTGTTCTCGGGTCCGGAGTCGCTCTATCTGAAATATCGTCGCGAGGCGGCGGCGGGCGCGCGGCCGGCGGCGCACAACGCCCCCCTGCCGGTGCAGATCCAGCTTCAGGACGATGCCTCCTTCCGTCTGAAGGGCCGAATGGACTTTGTCGACAATCAGATCGATCCCAGCTCCGGCGCCATCCGCGAGCGGGCGGTGATCGAGAACCCGGACGGGTTTCTGACCCCCGGCATGTTCGGACATCTGCGGCTGCAGGGCTCTGACCCCTATCCCGCCCTCCTGGTGCCGGACGCCGCGATCCTGACCGATCTCAATCGCCGCGTGGTCTATGTGCTAGGTCCGGGCGACAAGGTGGTGGAGACGCCGATCACGCCGGGGCCGGTGTGGCGCGGGCTTCGCGTCATTCGCGCCGGCCTCAAACCGACCGACCGGGTGATCATCGATGGACTGAACAGCGCCCGCCCCGGCGCCGTGGTGAAGCCCCACCCTGGCGTGATCGCGCCTCTGGCGCCGCACGGTGACGCCCCGGGACCGGGCTATACCGAGCCGACGCCCACCGCCGCCGTTCCCGCCGGGGACGTGGCCGGGGACGTGGCTGGAGCGCCATGAAACTCTCGCACTTCTTCATCGACCGGCCGGTGTTCGCCGCGGTCGTGGCGATCATCATCACCCTCGTCGGGGCCATCGCCTATCCGACCCTGCCGGTGGGTCAGTATCCGGAAATCTCGCCGCCGACGGTGACCATCACCGCCTCCTATCCCGGGGCCGACGCCGAGACCCTGGCCAATACCGTGTCCGACCCCATCGAGGAGTCGGTCAATGGCGTCGAGCAGCTGCTCTACATGTCGTCCCAGTCCACGGGCGACGGCAAGCTGCAGATCACCTGCACCTTCGCGCTCGGCAGCGATCCGAATGTGGATCAGGTGCTGGTGGAGAACCGGGTGGCCAACGCCACGCCCCTGCTACCGCCGGAGGTGCAGGCCGTGGGCGTCAGCGTGCGCAAGGCGACGCCGGATTTCCTCCTGGCCGTGCACATGTATTCGCCCGACGGCTCGCGCGACCAGCAATACATCGCCAACTATGTGGGTCTGCACATCAAGGACGAGATCCTGCGCATCTACGGCGTCGGCGACATGGTCAGCCGGGCGGCGCGCGACTTCGCCATGCGCATCTGGATCGATCCGGACAAGGCCGCGGCGCGCGGCGTCACCGCCGACGACATCGTCAATGCGCTGAGGTCGCACAATGTCCAGATCGCCGCGGGCGCGGTGGGCCAGCCGCCGCAGCGCGCGGGGGTCAGCGCCTATCAGCTCAATGTCCAGGCCAAGGGACGCCTCTCCACGCCCGAGGAGTTCGGGAACATCGTCATCAAGAGCGACGCCCAGGGCCGGGTGACCCGGGTCGTGGACGTGGCGCGGGTGGAGCTCGGCGCGGCGGACTACACCACCGACGCCTTTCTCAACGACAAGCCGGCCGTGGCCTTCGGGGTGCTGCAGCTTCCCGGCTCCAACGCCGTCCAGACCGAGCGGGCGATCAAGGCCAAGATGGCCGAGCTGAAGAAGAACTTCCCGCCCGGCCTCGACTACCGGATCATCTATGACCCCACCGACTATGTGAACGCCTCGATCCAGGAGGTCTACAAGACCCTGTTCGAAGCCCTGGTTCTGGTGGTGATCGTGGTGATGGTCTTCCTGCAGAGCTGGCGGGCGGCGATCATCCCCGTGGTCGCCATACCGGTATCGCTCATCGGCACCTTCGCGGTCATGGCGGCGTTCGGCTTCTCGCTGAACAGCCTTTCCCTGTTCGGGCTCGTCCTGGCCATCGGCATCGTCGTCGATGACGCCATCGTCGTGGTCGAGAATATCGAGCGCCACCTGCGGGAGGGACGAACCCCGGCCGAGGCGGCGCATCTGACCATGGACGAGGTGGGCGGCGCGCTCATCGCCATCGCTCTGGTGCTGACGGCGGTGTTCGTGCCCACGGCCTTCATCGGCGGCATATCGGGCCAGTTCTACAAGCAGTTCGCCCTGACCATCGCCACGGCGACGGTGTTTTCCCTTATCGTGTCGCTGACCCTGTCGCCGGCGCTCGCGGCCCTTCTGATGAAGCCCCATCTGGAACCCCACGCCGCGGCGCCGACCTGGAAGAGTGCGCCCCTGGCCCGGTTCGGCCTCCTCTTCAACACCGCCTTCGATCGCCTGAGCGGCGGCTATTCGCGCTTCATCCACCGCGTGGTGCGGGTCCTGGCGGTAATGCTCGTTCTCTATGCCGGCCTCCTCGCCCTCACCGGATGGCGCCTGGCCGACACGCCGCGCGGCTTCATCCCCGACCAGGACCAGGGCAATATCATCGTCGCCGGCTCGCTGCCGCCAGGCGCGTCCCTCGCGCGCACCGATCAGGTGGCCCAGGAGATCATCCGATCCATGCTCAAGGAGCCTGGCATCCTCGCCGGCTCGGTCTATGCGGGAGTAGACCCCACCACCCAGACCACGGCCTCCAACGGCATCCAGATCTATCTGATCTTCCAGTCCTTCGCGTGGCGACAGGCGCATCACATCACCTATCGCGATCTGCTGCGGCGCCTTCGCGCCCGGGCCGCGACCTTCACCGACGCCGACGTTCGAATCATCGAACAGCCGCCCGTGCGCGGGCTCAGCGTCACCGGCGGGTTCAAGATGATCGTCGAGGATCAGGCCGGGGGATCGCTCCAGCGGCTTGAGCAGGCCGCCAACGCCGTCGCCGCAGCGGCCAACAAGGATCCGGTGATCGACCGCGCCTTCGTCACCTTCAACACCAAGACCCCGCGCATCTTCGCCGACATCGACCGGCTCAAGGCCGAGATGCTGGGCGTGCCCGACAGCGCCGTCTTCGATACGCTTCAGGTTTATCTGGGCTCGGAGTTCGTCAACGATTTCAACCTCTTCAACCGGACGTTCCAGGTCTATGCCCAGGCCGACCAGCGCTTCCGCCAGGACCCGGCCCAGATCGGGACCTTCCAGACCCGCTCGACCTCGGGGGCGATGACGCCGCTGGGATCGGTGATCACCGTGCACCGCACCACCGGGCCCTACCGCGTCCTGCGCTATAATCTCTACCAGGCGGCGGAGGTCCAGGGCGGGGTCCGGCAGGGCTATTCCAGCGGCCAGGGGCTGGCGGAGATGGAGAAGATCGCCAGGCGCGTCCTGCCGCCTGGCTATGGCTTCGAGTGGACCGAACTCAGCTATCAGGAGAAGCTGGCGGGCAATACCGGCCTCCTGGTCTTCGGCCTCGCAGTCGTGTTCGTCTATCTCGTCCTGGCCGCGCTCTATGAGAGCGTGACCCTGCCGCTGTCGGTCATTCTCATCGTGCCCATGTGCATCCTGGCGGCGATGATCGGGGTGAACATCTGGGGCCTGGACAACAGCATCCTCACCCAGGTGGGGCTGGTGGTGCTGGTGGGGCTGGCGGCCAAGAACGCGATCCTGATCGTGGAGTTCGCGCGTCAGGGCGAGCTGGAGCTGGGACATGAGCGTCACGAGGCGGCGGCGGAGGCGGGTCGCACCCGACTGCGGCCCATCCTGATGACGTCCTTCGCCTTTATCTTCGGCGTCGCGCCCCTGGCCTTCGCCGTCGGCGCCGGGGCGGAGATGCGCCGGGCCCTGGGCGTCGCGGTGTTCGCCGGGATGATCGGCGTGACTGTGTTCGGCCTGATTTTCACCCCGGCCTTCTATGTGGTGTTCCGCAATCTCTCGGACCGTCTGCCCAAGCCGGCCGCGCGCAAGGCCGCCCCGGAGCGGCCGCTGGATGCGCCATGAGGGCCTTGTCGCGCCTGGGACTGATCCTCTTGACCACAGCGGCGGCGGGTTGCGTGGTCGGCCCCCGCTATCGCGCGCCCGGAGCGCCCGCCTCCGCCCGCGGCGCGTTCCAGACTCCGGCCCCGAATGTCGCCGCCTCGCAGCCCCTGCCGGCCCGCTGGTGGCGGCTCTATGATGACGCCCGTCTCGATGCCCTGGTCGAGCAGGCCCTGACCGAGAACGCGGATCTTAAGACCGCGCAGTCGAACCTGCTCTATGCTCAGGCGGTGCTGCGGGAGGCCGAGGATGGGCGATATCCGGGAACCACTCTCACCAGCCAGGCCAGTTTCGGCAAGGCCTTCCTGCCCACCAAGCTGCTGACCACGCCGCGCACCTACGAACTGGCCGGGTTCAGCGCCTCCTATCAGGTGGATCTCTTCGGCCGTCTGACCCAGACCATCCGCGCCGCCCGGGCCGACGCGGAAGCGGCGGCGGCGACGCGCGACCTTGTCCGCGTCACCGTGGCGGCGGCGACGGCCAGCGCCTACGCCAATGCCTGCGGCTATGGCGAACAGATCGCCGCCGCACGCGAGTCCCTGGCCATCGTTCAGCACGACTACGACCTCACGGTCTCACAGCGCGACGCCGGAGCGCTGTCGGATGTCGATGTGGACCGCGAACGCGTCCTGCTGGAGCAGACCCGCGCCGCGATCCCGCCGCTCGAAGGGGCCAAGCGGGCGCAGATCTATGTGCTGACGGCGCTGATCGGCGAGACCCCCGATCACGCCCCGGCCGCGGCGGTTGCCTGCGCCGCCCCCCCCAGGCTCGATCGCCCCCTGCCGGTGGGCGACGGCGCCGCCCTCATCAAGCGGCGTCCGGACGTGCGCGCCGCCGAACGTCAGCTGGCCGCCGCCACCGCCGATATCGGCGTCGCCACCGCGGCTCTCTATCCCTCGATCACGCTTGGAGGCGCCTACAATACCGGCGCCGCGACCCCCGCCGGCCTCGGCCGCGTCGCCAACACGCTTTACAATATCGGCCCATTGGTGAGCTGGAATGTGCCCAACCTGCTGATCGCGCGGGACCACATCCGCGAAGCCAACGCCGAGGCCCAGGGGGCCCTGGCCAATTTCGACTCCACGGTGCTCAAGGCGCTCAGCGAAACCGAGCAGGCCCTGTCGGTCTATGAGGCCGAGCTGGCCCATCACAAGGCCCTGGTCGCCGCCCAGGTCGCGGCCCAGGCTGTCCTGAAGCCTTCGAATGTCCAGTTCCGCGCCGGATCGTACAGCCTCATCGACTTTCTGAATGTGCAGGCGAGCGCGGTCAGCGCCAATCAGGCCGTCGCAGCCTCGGATCAGGCCCTGGCCGCCGACCAGATCG
The DNA here is from genome assembly GCA_021808285.1 of Pseudomonadota bacterium. Taxonomy (GTDB): domain Bacteria; phylum Pseudomonadota; class Alphaproteobacteria; order Caulobacterales; family Caulobacteraceae; genus Acaudatibacter. The sequence continues at coordinate 48,388 of JAKBBV010000004.1, forward strand.
TCGTCTTCCAGGCCCTGGGCGGGGGCTGGGAGGAGGCCCCGCCCGTCACGCCGCCGCCGCCGCCCCGCTGAATCTTCGCACGTCCTCGCGCTCGCTGTCCGCCTGATGTCGTCCCGTTGACGGGTCGAAGACGTGTGCGGCTATCTTCGCCGCGGTCTATGTCCGGCGTCGAAGACGAAGGGACCTCGCATGCGAATTCAGAAGCTCCGGCTTCAGCGCGGATGGTCGCAGGAACAGCTCGCCGAGGTGAGCGGTTTGAGCGCCCGAACCGTTCAGCGGATCGAGAAGGGCCAGGTGGCCAGTCTCGAAACCCTCAAGGCGCTGGCCGCGGCGTTCGAGGTCGACCTCGCCCAGATCCAGGAGCCCGACATGACGCCCGCCGCCCCCCCAAACGTCTCCGCCTCCGCCGGCTTGGACGCCGAAGAAGCCCTCGCCTTCGCCCATGTGCGCAAGGTGCGCGGCTTCTATCTGCACCTTGTCCAGTATGGGATCGTGGTCGGCTTTCTGGCCGTCCTCAACCTTGCGACCTCGCCGCGCTATCTTTGGTTCCTGTGGGTCGTGTTCGGCTGGGGCGTCGGGGTGATGGCCCACGCCATGAGCCTTTGGACCCCGTTCTTTGGCGGCGACTGGGAAAAGCGCCAGGTGGAGAAGCGCCTCGGCCGCAAGCTCTGAGCGGACGCGCGGCGCCGGATCACTGAAGGGATTGCTAAACTGTTGGCGGCGGAGTAGTTAGGCAAATGCTTAACCAAACGCCTCCGCTCGATCGCGTCTTCCACGCCCTGGCCGATCCCAGCCGCCTCGCCATGGTGGAGCGCCTGGGTCAGGGGCCGGCCCCGGTGAGCGAACTGGCCCAACCGCTGAGCATGTCGCTCCCGGCCGTGCTCCAGCACCTGGGAGTCCTGGAAGCCGCCGGCCTGATCCGATCGCACAAACAGGGCCGGGTCCGGATCTGCGCGCTGGAGATCCAGACGCTGGGCCGGCTCGACGCCTGGCTGGCGGCCCAGAAGTCGGAATGGGAGCGCCGCCTCGACCGCCTGGGCGACTATCTGGACGCCATCGCCCGCTCCGACGCCTGATCCCATCCCGTTGATTTGAGGACGCCCCCCATGACCCCGCCTGCCGACGCCCCTCCGACTCTGCGCTTCACCCGCGATTTTCATGCGCCGCCGGAGCTGGTGTTCCGGGCGTGGACGCGGGCCGAGCACGTCTGCCGGTGGTTCGCCCCCGAGCCCCTCACCGTCCCCGAGGCCAAGATCGAGGCGCGGGTCGGCGGGGCCTGGAACGTCACCATGCGGATGCCCGGCGGCGAGCTTCACCGCATGGAGGGCGAGGTGCTGGAGATCGCGCCGCCCCATCGCCTGGCAATCCGCATGCGCATCTTTGATGACGCGGGCGCGACCCTGTTCACGGCCCACACCACCGCGCAGTTCCGACACGGCCCCTCCGGCGGCACGCGCCTGGACATCGAGCAGACCTATGACCTTATCGACCTCGAACGCGCCGCGCCGATGGTCGGCGGGGCCGAGGCGGGATGGCGCTCCTCTCTGGACAATCTCGGCCGCGAGGTCGCGCGGCTCCTGGCCGAGGTCCAGCCGGCCGCCCCGGTCGTCCATGGCGCCTTCACCGTGGCCCGCACCTACGCCCACCCGCCGGAGCGGCTCTGGCGGGCCCTGACCGAAACCGAGGCCAAGGCGCGCTGGTTCGCTGGCCCGGGCTCCGGCTTCGAGACGCTGGAGCGATCCCTGGACCTGCGCCAAGGCGGCGAGGAAACGGTGACGGGGCGCTGGGCCGACGGCACGGTGACCCGGTATCGCGCGACCTATTTCGATATCACGCCGCGATCACGGCTGGTCTACGCCTATGAGCTGAGCCTGAACGGCCGGAAGATCTCGGTGTCTCTGGCGACCGTGGAGATCACCGCGGAGGGGGCGGGAACGCGCCTTTCCATCACGGAGCAGGGGGCCTTTCTCGACGGCTACGAGGACGGCGGCGCGCGCGAGCAGGGCACGGCGGGCCTTCTTGAGACCCTGGCGGCGTCGCTCGACGAAGAGGGCGAATGACGAGCTGACGGACTCGTTTTCGCCCGTCGCCGTTCGCTCCAGAGTCAAGCGCTCATGCGCCGCTTGGCCGTCCAGACAGTCGGCACCTGGTCGGACGGCGCTCCCGCCCCCCTACTCGGCGGCGACGCTTGGGGGGGTATAGCCGGCCTTCTGCAGCTCCAGGCGACTTTGGGCCCAGCCCTGCTCAGGGACGGTCTCGCCGGTGCGGTCGGCGAGCTCGGCCCAGCGCGCCAGCAGGGCCTCGGCCGAGGGCGGTTCGCCGTCGAGATGAATGCCCTGGGTGAGGGTGAGGTGGGCCAGTTCGAAGCCGCCGGCGCCGGCGCAGACAATGGCGCGCGTCGGGGCCTCTTCCGACGCCAGGGCCAGGACGGCCGGGCTCACCAGCTCGGGGCGGAGGCGTTCAAGCTGCTCCCTCGGCAGGATGCCCTCCATCATCTGCGTCGCCGCCGTGGGGGCCAGACAGTTAACGCGAATGCCGTACTTCGCGCCTTCCAGGGCCAGGGTCTGCATCAGCCCCACCAGAGCCAGCTTGGCGGCGCCGTAGTTGGACTGGCCGAAGTTTCCATAAAGACCCGAGGAGGAGGTGGTCATGATGATGCGGCCATAGGCCTGCTCGCGCATGGGCTCCCAGACCGCCTTGGTGCAATTGGCCGCGCCCATCAGATGGACATCCACCACGAGGCGGAAGTCGTCGAGGGTCATCTTGGCGAAGGTGCGGTCGCGCAGGATCCCGGCGTTATTGACCAGGATATCGACCCGGCCCCAGGTCCCCAGGGTCTCCTCGACGATCTCGCCCATTCTGGTCTCGTCGGTGACCGAGCCCAGGGCCGCGCGCGCCTTGCCTCCGGCGGCGCGAATCTCGTCCGCCACGGTCTCCGCCGCCGGTCCAAGATCATTCACCACCACCCTGGCGCCGCGTTCGGCCAGAAGCCGCGCATGAGCCCGGCCAAGGCCTCCGCCCGCGCCCGTGACCATGGCCACGCGTCCCGTCAGATCAATCACCCAAACCTCCTGCAAGCCCCAGCGGACAGGCGCCGCCAAAGCGGTTCGCGCACGGACGGAATCGCGAGATCGACCCCCGTCCGCTCTGGAGTCACGCGTCCGCGCGCCGTCTCACCGCCCAGACCGTTCCCATCTGGTCGAACAGCGCTCTAACCGGTCGGTCGCGAGTCCGTCAAGATTTTCGCTCTTACAAGAATGAGTATTGACAGGAGAGCGAAGACAAGCGAGCTAAACCCCACGCGCCGCAGAGCGCTGAAGTGATTTTGGGCATGGGGAGGAACCATGAAACTGCACGCCGCATGGCTTGGCGCGTCCGCGCTGGCCCTCAGCTGGGCCGCCGCCGCCCACGCCGAATCCGACGTCACGAACGGCGGCGCGCCCGCCGCCACCACGGTTCAGGAGGTGGTCATCACCGCCGAGCGCCGGACCGAGAACCTGCAGAAGACGGCCATCGCCGCCACGGTTCTGACCCAGAACGATCTGACCAAGAACGGCATCTTCACCGTCGATCAGCTGCAGTTCTTCAGCCCCTCCGTGACCGTGGACGACTTCGGCCAGGGCAACGATTTCGAGATCCGCGGCATCGGCAAGGGTGAGCACAACACCCAGACCGGCACCGGCGTCGTCACCTATCGCGACGGGGTCGCCACCTTCCCAGGCTATTTCCAGGAGGAGCCGTTCTTCGACGAGGCCAATGTGGAGGTTCTGCGCGGTCCCCAGGGCACCTTCAGCGGCCAGAACGCCACCGGCGGGACGATCAACGTCACCAGCCAGGACCCGATCATCAACGGCGGCTACACCGGCTATGTCCTTGGCCACTTCGGCAATTACGATGACACCGGCGTCCAGGGCGCGGTCAATATGCCGATCAGCGATACCCTGGCCGCGCGCGTCGCCGTCTATACCGACTACCATAAGTCCTGGTACAATATCTCGGGACCCTACACGGGGAATCCCAATGTGAAGTGGGGCGCTCTTCGCTTTTCACTTCTGTGGAAGCCGAACGATTCCTGGACTGTGTCCTTCAAGACGGACTTCGATTATCTGGACAACGGTGGCTACTTTGGCCCTCCGGCGACAGATTACAATCCAAACGACCTCTACAATATCAAGAACAACGCCCACACCTTCGCCCTGGATGATTTTTTCCGCTCGGTCCTGAAGGTCGACTATGTGAATCCGGACGGGATCACCTTCCGCTCCATCTCCGGCCTGCAGAAGGGGCGTTCGGCCTGGACCGGCGATATCGACGGCACGGCCCTGCCCGCGCCGAACTACACGATCGACGAGGGCGTGGACGAGACCCTGTGGTCGCAGGAATTCAACATCATCTCGCCCAGCAACAAGCCCGTCACCTGGGTCGTGGGCGCCTTCTACCAGCACAATCTCTATAGCTTCCCCAATGGCGGTTTTGATATCGGCGTGCCCCCGGGCATCGTCGACGAGAACCTGCAGGGCGTGAACATGACCTACACGGCCGCGGTCTTCGGCCAATTGAGCTTCAACCTGCCCGACGGCTTCCAGTTCCAGTTGGGCGGCCGTTATTCCCACTGGGGCACGACCAACCACGTGCTCTTCTATGTGCCTGAGTTCGATCTGAACTTCCCGCAGAACGAGAAGGAGTACGGCGACAACTTCACCGGCAAGGCGACGCTCAACTGGAACATCAACGAGAACAACTTCCTCTACGCCTTCGTCGCCTCCGGCGCCCTGCCGGGCGGACTGAACACCGCGCTCTATTTTGGCGGCGGGGTCGTTCCTCCCCCCTTCGGCCAGGAATACGACCTGGACTACGAGGTGGGGTGGAAGTCGAGCCTGTTCGGCAACCACCTGCACACCCAGCTTGGCTTCTATTACAACAACTTCTCCAACTTCCAGGTGATCCTGCCGATCCCCAACGATCCGATCCAGGTGACCGAGCAGAACGATCCGAACCCGACCAAGATCTACGGCTTCGAGGCCTCGGCCCAGGCCGTGTTCGGCGACTTCTCCATGAACGCCGGGCTAGGTCTGCAGCACAGCAGCGTCGGCGCCTTCTATGCCGAGGACTCGCGGTTGCCGACGTCGGGGACCTGCAACCCCACCACCGGCGGGACGACGGCGGCCTGCATCAACCTCGCGGGACACCCGCAGACCTATGCGCCGAGCACCACCTTCGACATCAGCGGCCAGTATGATTTCCACCTCAAGAGCGGGGATGTGCTGACCCCGGAGCTGAACTTCAGCCACATCTCCAGCCAGTGGGCGACGCTGTTCGACAACTATGCGGCGGGCGATTTCCTCGCCCCGCGCAATATTCTGGGCGCGTCTCTGGCCTGGAAGCACGGCCCCTATACGGCCACGCTCTATGGCACGAACCTCAACAACGACAAGTATGTCTCGGCCGTGCTCCTGCCGATCAAGATCGCCGGCGCGCCGCGCGAGTTCGGCGTCAGCCTCATGAGGACCTTCTAGACCGTTGACCTCCTGGGCCGCCGCCGGCTTCGCGCCGGAGGCGGCCGCCTTTTTTCTTTTCCGACCGCGCGGACACGCATGCAGGCCTACGCCCTCACGCTCGACAAGTTCCTCGATCACGCCGCGAAATGGTCCCCCGACCAAGACATCGTCACCGCCGAGGACGCGGGCGCGATCAGCCGCATCGGCTATGCGGCGCTGCGAGACAGGAGCCGTCGCCTCACCGCCGCCTTCCTCGCCCTGGGCCTCAACTTCGGCGACCGGGTCGCGACCCTGGCCTGGAACAGTCAGGCCCATCTGGAGACCTATTTCGCGCTGATGGGCGCGGGCATGGTCTGCCACACCCTCAACCCCCGCCTGACCGTCGCCCACCTGGCCGCCATGGTCGAGGAGGCAAAGGATCGCCTGCTGCTCGTCTCCTCCGATCTGGCGCCTCTGGCCGCCTCCGTGGCGAGAGTCTGTCCCAGCCTGCGAGGCCTCGTCATCATGGGCGGGGGCGACCTGGAGCGGATCGCACAAGAGGCGCCGCCGGGTCTGGCGATATGGGACTATGACGTCCTCCTCGCGGCTGAGACAGCGCCCGCCGACTGGGGCGGCTTCCACGAGGAGACCCCCGCCGGCCTCTGCTACACCTCCGGCACCACCGGCCGACCCAAGGGCGTCCTCTACACCCACCGCTCCAACTACCTCCACACCCTGCGCGCCCTGCAGGCCGACGCCTTCGCCCTGACCGGCCGCGACAGCCTGCTGCTCGCCGTGCCCATGTTCCACGCCAACGCCTGGGGGCTGCCCTTCGCCGCTCCGGCCGTGGGGGCGCGGCTGATCCTTCCCGGACGGCGTCTGGACGGCGCCAGCCTGGCCAAACTCATGCGCGCCGAGCGGGCGACGATCGCGGTCGGCGTCCAGACCGTGTGGCTGGGCGTGGCCGATCACCTGGATCGCGAGGGCGGCGAGCTTCCCGACCTGGAGCGCATCGTCATCGGCGGCTCGCACTGCCCGCAGGCCCTGATCGATCGCCTGGAGGAGCGGCTGGGCGCGCGCGTCCAGACCAGTTGGGGCATGACAGAGCTCTCGCCGCTGGGCGTGATCGCCTCGCGGGACGCCGCCGCCGAAGCGTTGAATGGGGCCGGGCGACCGCTCATGGGGCTGGATCTCAAGCTGACCGACGCCGAGGGGCGCACCCTGCCCGAACAGCGCGGCCCTATCGGCCATCTCAGGGTCAGGGGCCACAGCGTGCTTGACCGCTACTTCATGGCCGAGGCCGACTCCCTGGACGCCGAGGGCTATTTCGACACCGGCGACCTGGCCAGCCTGGATGAGGCCGGCAATCTCACCCTTCGCGGCCGGGCCAAGGACCTGATCAAATCAGGGGGCGAATGGATCAATCCGGCCGAGATCGAGGAGATCGTCGGGCGATTGCCGGAGGTGGCCCTGGCCGCCGTGATCCCCCGGGACGACCCCAAATGGGGCGAGCGGCCGGTGCTCGTGGTCGAGCCGGCTCAGGGACGAGCCCTGGAGGCGGACCAGCTTCTGGACGCCCTTCGCGGACGCGTCGCCGACTGGTGGCTGCCCGATCAGGTGCTGATCGTGCGTGAGATGCCCCTGGCCGCCACGGGCAAGATTGACAAGCCGCGACTGCGCGCCAAATACCTCGATCCCAAGAGCGGTCCCGTCTAGGCGGGCCGTTCCATCGCCGCGCCTCGGCCGGCCCCGCGGTCAAAGAGGTTCGCCGGATGCCCGATGGCGCCACGACAGGACGGTCGCGCAAGACCAAGGCCCAACAGCGCGCCCAGACCGTCGAGCAGATCCTCGACGCCGCCGAATTCCTGTTCTCAAAGAACGGCCTGACGGGTGTGACCCTGCGCGATGTGGCGCATCGCGTGGGCGTCCACACCACGCTGCTGCACTACTATTTCGACGACAAGGCCAAGCTTTTCGAAGCCGTGTTCGCCCGCCGCGCCGGTGTGACCAGCGGCCGCCGGGTCGCCGCCCTGGAGCGCTATGAGGCCGAGGCGGGCGATCATCCGACCGTGGAGGGCGCTCTTCACGCCTTCCTGGATACCGACTTCGATCTCTATATCGAGGGCGGCGAGCTGTGGATGAATTACGCCGCCTTCTGCGCCCGGGTCAGCAACACCCCGGAGGGCGCGGCGCTGCTCGATGTCCATTTCGACCCCGTGGTGCTCAAGCTGGTGGGGATCCTCAGGCGCGCCCTGCCCGGCTATTCGGAAGAGGATATCTTCTGGGGCTATCATTTCGTCACCGGCGCCCTGATGAACACCCTGGCCCGGACCGGGCGGATCGACCGTCTCTCCGGAGGGCTTTGCCGCTCAGACGACTTTCCCGCCATCAAGGCCCGCATGGCCCGGTTCATGGCGCAGGGCTTCGCCGCCCTCGGCCCGCAGGGGGTCGATCGCTGAGCCGGAGCCTGGCTCAGGTCGCCGGCGGGAGCGGCGCCGCAAGGCCGACATTCCAGTTCCAGGCTTGGGTCCCGGAGGCCAGGCGCCGGCGCACGACCGCGTCATTGAGCGCGAACATGCCCGGCAGGGGATGATGGCCGACCAGAGGTTCGGGGCCGAAGCGCATGTAAGCCATGTCCGATCCCCAATCGGGCCAGTCGGGCTCACCTGGTGCGCGCGGCCGTCCGGACGCCACAAAGCCTGCCCAATAGTCGGTCATGGCGGCGGAGACGCGCCGCTCCGCCAGCGTGGCGGGCGGGCGGGGCCACTGGGGCGGAGTGCGGTCCAGGGTCCCGAAGACATAGGGCAGCTCGCTGGCGTGAAAGCCGTGAAGGCGGAGCGCGTCCGCCGCCGGATATCCGTGGTCGAACTCATAGAGGAATGAGCCCAGGCCGAGCCGGGTCTGGTCGCGGACCATGCGCTCGGCCGTCCAGGCGTAGAGCGCGTCGCGCGTGGTCGCCAGGATGCTCTCCTCCATGTTGGAGCTGGGATAGAGCCTGAGGAAGGCCTCGGCCAGATCGCCATAGCGGGCGCGGATCGCGGCCTCATAGGCTTGCGGATCGGCTGGAGGGCGGGGGGCCAGCATCCGCAGGGAGCGGATCTCGCCGCTGTTGAAGCCGGCCAGGACGGCGACCGGGCTCTGTTCGCCCCGCCCGAAGGTCTCAACGATCTGGCGCGGCAGGGTCGGGCCATCGACGACGCCGAAAGGCGCAAACCCGGCCCTGGCGGCCGCGACCACGAGCGCCCCCGCCTCCAGACGACGCAGTGCGGCGAGGTTCGGCGCCTGCAGGGCCCGGGCCAGGGCGAGACCGGCGGATTCCGCCGAAGGCTGGCCATGGGCCTCCCGCTTGAGCTCCGGTGTGGAGATCATATAGCCGCTCTCGCAGATCACCCGATGGAAAAGGCCCCGCGCCGGAGGCGAAGCCATCAGGTAGAGGGCGCTGAGGCCGCCCGCGGACTCCCCGGCGACGGTGACGCGTGACGGATCGCCGCCGAAAGCCCCGATATTGGCCTGGACCCAGCGCAGGGCCGCGATCTGGTCGAGCAGGCCGTAATTGCCAGAGACGCCCTGCGGCGACTCGGCGCTGAGTTCGGGATGGGCCAGCCAGCCCAGGACGCCCAGCCGGTAATTGAGGGTGACCACGACGATCCCGCGGGAGGCGAGAGCCGCGCCGTCATAGATCGACTCGCCACTCCATCCCGCTTGGAGGGCGCCGCCGTGGATCCAGACCATGACGGGCAGGCGCCTCGCGTCCGGTGGGGTCCAGATGTTCAGGGAGAGGCAGTCCTCACTCATCGCCGGCGGGTCGTCGGCATAGACGTTTCCGGGAAATGACTTCAGCTGCGGCGCGGCCGGACCAAAACGGAGCGCCTTTTTGAGGCCTGGCCAGCGCGCGAGGGGCTGCGGCGGGCGCCAGCGTCCTTCGCCGATGGGCGGTTGGGCATAGGGGATGCCCCGGAACACCCGGATCCCATCCTCCAGCGTCCCCTCGATGAGGCCGGCGGGCGCATCCACCTGAGGTCCCGCGGAGGCGGCGCGCGCCGAGGCGGCGGCGAGGAAGCTGGCGGCGGCGCCGATCAGGGCTTCGCGGCGATGGGGTCTCACGTGCGGATCTCCGGGGTCAGGCGTTCGCGCGGGAGGACCCGCGCGAGGGCGAGGAAGAGGGCGATGGCGAGGCCATAGAAGGGGGTGAGGCTGTAGAAGGCCCATTGCAGGGCATGCTGCGGGTGGCTGGCGCGCAGGGCGTCGCTGGCCCAGCCCACATAGGTGGGACCCAGCCCCAGACCGATCATGTTCATGATGAGAAGCAGGAGTGCGCCGGAGATCACCCGTTCGTTGGGCGCGGCGTCCTGCTGCACCAGGGCCACGGCCGAGGACAGATAGAAGGAGTTGAAGAAGGTGGGGCCGGCCAGGAACGCCAGGGCCAGGGGCCAGTGCGGAGCCCAGACGAAGGCGACGAACAGGGGCGCCGCGCAGACCAGGGACACGGCCGGGATCAGAGCGTAGGCCTGCTTGGCCCGGGGCGTGAAGCGGTCGATGACCCGGCCGGACACGAAGATGCCGCCGCCCATGCAAAGACCGACGACGAGGGCGTAAGACACCGCCAGCTGCCTCAGGCTCATGCCCTTTTCCCGCATCAGGATGAGGGCGGTGAAATTGCCGGCGCCATAGGTGATGAACTGGGTCGCGCCGCTGGCGAGGGCGACGAGGACGAAGCTGGGGCGGGCGAAGAACCGCGCCGTCGCGGGCCAGAAGCGCGTCGTCGCCGCAGGGGATGCAGGGGCCGATGAAGGGGCGGCCGGAGGGTCGAGACGACCGCGCCGGGGCTCGGGAATACGCAGCAGGACCAGGACCGCCGCGCCCAGACCCACGGCGCCGATCGCCAGAAAGGCGGCGCGCCAGCTGAAGCTCGCGGCGATCAGAGCGCCGAAGGCGATGCCCAGAGCCTGTCCGACCGGCGGTCCCAGATTGTAGAGCGCCAGGGCCGTCCCCCTCCGCTGAGGCGGGAAATAGTCGGAAATCAGGGCATAGGACGGCGGAACCCCCCCGGCCTCGCCAAAGCCCACGGTCATGCGCGCGGCCACAAGCTCGCCATAGGTGGCGGCGACGCCGCACGCCGCCGTGGCCGCGCTCCAGATGGCGCAGGCCAGAGCCAGGATCCTCACCCGATGGGTGCGATCGGCGAGCCAGCCGACGGGAATGGCGATGAAGCAGTAGAACAGCGCGAAATAGAGCCCGCCGATCCTCCCGAGCTGGGCGTCGGTGACGTGCAGCGTGTCCTGGATCGGCTTGGCCAGTATCGACAGGAGCTGCCGGTCCAGGAAGTTCACCATGTAGACGAAGGCGAGCATGCCCAGGACCCACCAGGCTCGGGCATTCGGGACCTGGCCCGGGGCATGGTCCGCAGTCTGTTCTGGGGTCTGTGCTGGGGGCTGATCTGGGATCTGGCCGGGGTTTTGGCGGGGAACCGCGCCCGGGACCGGATTTGTCGCCAGACCTTGGGCGGGATGGGTGGGGGGACGTGGCGCGAGCCTGCGCGCCGTCTCGCCCTTGGCGGCCTCCTGGGTCACCCGTCCTCCCGCATCTGACCAGGCCTTCGAGTCGGACCCGCGCCTCAACATGCCGGCGTCGTCGGCGAAGCGTCAATACTCACTCACACGTGGGTGAATATAAAGAGGGCCTGGAGCGGCGCCGGCGCGGACCCCATCCCGAGCGCGGCCGCCGACCGTTCTGGATTCACGCGTTTGCGCGCCGTCCGACCGCCGTTCAGTGCGGGCCCCGCGCCGCCAGACGGGCGGCGATGCGGTCGATGACCCCGGCCCAATCGCCCTCGCGGGTCTGACGGAAAATGCGCAGGGTGGGATACCAGGGTGTCGCCTCCCCCGCGCCCACCCAGCGCCAGCAGTGAAAGGTGCGATCCATCATCCAGGTCGGCCTGGCCAGGGCCGCGGCCAGATGGATGAAGGCGGAGTCGACCCCGATAACCAGGTCCAGGCGGGTCATGATCCGGGCGACATCAGCGAAGTCCTGGGGCGGCGGCCCAGGTTCCTTGCCGCTGAAGGGGTCGCGCCAACCCCGCGCCCGGGCCAGATCGGCGAGGCCCTCGGGGCGCCGGTCGCGCTGCAGGATCGTCCAGCGGACCCGCTCGCGAAGGGCCGGGGTCGCCATCAGCGCCCGCGCCTCGTCGAACTCCAGGGACCGCAGGGAGTCCACCCGGCGCAGATCGCCCCGGTCGGCCCAGGCCCGTCCGGCCCAGAAGATCCCCACCTCATAGGGGGCGCCAAGATCGCGGATGCGGCGCGGGGCCTGGACCTTGAACTGAGGCCATGCCGGCGGGGCGAACCCGGCCACCGTCTCCGGCGTCAGGCCCATCAGCCCTGGCAGGCTCATCATCGGCGCCCAGAGCTCCGCTGCGATCGGCCCGGGCGAGGCGAAGGTCAGGACCTCGTCGATCCCCGAGGCCCCGGCAACCAGGGACTCCAGCTCCGGCGCCACCGCGACGATCACCCGCCCGGCGCCGGCGGCGCGCAGCTTCTGGGCGAAGCGCAGAAACTGGATCTGATCGCCAAAGCCCTGCTCGCCGAAGACCAGGATCGAGCGCCCCGCCAGGGGGTCTCCGCGCCAGGGCGAGGCGTCCGGCGCCGGCGCCGGCGACCACACCGTGCCCATGACGGCGTGTCGGGCCTCGAACCAGGGCCAGGCCTCGGCGAAGCGCTGCTGGTGCAGCAGAAGGAGCCCCAGATTGAGGCTGGTGCGGGCGTCGCCCGGCCGAATCTCGAGCGCCCGCCGGTAGCAGGGTTCGGCCTCGCCCAGACGCGCCTGATTGAACAGGGAAAGCCCCAGATTGCACAGGGCCTCGACGCTGGCCGGCGCGCTGGCCGTCGCCTGGCGGAACACTGCCTCGGCTTCGCCATTGCGCACCTCGTGCACCAGCAGGGCGCCCAGATTGACCGCCGCGGGCAGGCAGGCGGGATCGCGCTCCAGGGCCAGGCGATAGGCCGCCTCGGCCTCGGCGTAGCGCCCGAGGCGCTCGAGCATCAAGGCGCGGTCCGCCTGGGCTGCGCCGTCCTCAGGCCGTAGCTCCGTCAGCCTTTCGAACCCGGCCAGGGCCTCGTCAAAACGGCCCTGATCGCGCAGCAGGCAGGCATAGTTGCGCACGAACTCGGCCATGTCCGGGGCCTGGGCGAGGGCGGCGAGATAGGCCTCCTCAGCCGCCTCGGGCTTGCCCCACTGGTGGTAGAGGAAGGCCAGATTGCCGCGAAACAGCGCCTGGTCGCTCAGGGACAGCGCCTGGAGGATCAGGGCCTCGGCGCCGGCGAAATCCCCCGCTCCCTGACGCGTCAGGCCCAGGAGCTGGATCACCCCGGCATGGTCGGGCCAGCGCTCCAGCAACATTTCATAGGCTACCGCCGCGCCTTCCAGATCGCCGGCGCGGTGCGCGGCCAGCGCCTCGGCCAGCTCGCGGTCGAATTCGGCGTCCATGAGCCTGGATTAGCCCAGAGCGAGAGACCGGCCTAGGGCGCGCTGCGCTGAGGCCGGTTCGCCGGAGCGGGGATTGGCGGTCCCATTTCAAATCCCTGATGGCATGACGAGGCCTCCGAGCGGTTCCATCTCATCTCCACGCCATCTAGGGCGCTCCCGCATCGTTCCTCGCGCCCGGCCCGGGCTCCACGCGCACCGCCTCGGGGCGCAGAGGTTCGGCGCAGACCGAGCAGACGCTCACCGGGTCGAACAGATGGCCGCACGCGGTGTGCCGATGCAGAATGGGACGCCCGGCGTCGCCCGCCATGTGCTCATCGCCCCAGTGAACCAGGGCCATGATCACCGGATGCAGGGCCAGACCCCGTTCTGTAAGGCGGTATTCGTATCGCGTCGGCCGGGACTGATAGACCACCTTCATCAGCACGCCCGCCTCCACCAGCTTCCTCAACCGCGCGGCGAGAAGGGGCCGGGTGAGGCCGATGCGGGCCTGAAACGCCTCAAACCGGCGCACGCGAAGAAAGCAGTCGCGCAGGATCAGCAGGGTCCAGCGATCGCCGATGACCGAGGCCGCGCGGGCGACCGAACAGGGCTCGGCGTCGATCTCGCTCCACTTCATGACGGGCCTTTCCTGATCAGCCAGGCTCCAATCCTAACTTGACGCGTTTCATTTTCAAATGCAGTCTTACCCAATGAGTTCAGAAACCACACTGACATCGCCCCAGGGGGCGGTCGCGATCATCGGCGCCGGGGACTATATCGGCGCCGCCATCGCCCGGCGCTTCGCCGCCGGCGGCTATGTCGTCTTCGGCGGACGGCGAAATGGCGAGGCCTTCGCCCCCCTCGCCGCGGAGATCGCCGCATCAGGCGGCCGCTTCGAGGGCCGCACCCTCGACGCCCGGCAGGAGGACCAGGTCGCCGCCTTCCTCGCCGAGGCCGACGCCGCCGCGCCGCTGGAGGTCTGCGTCTTCAATGTCGGGGCCAATGTGAACTTCCCCATCCTGGAGACCACCGAGCGGGTGTTCCGCAAGGTGTGGGAGATGGCCTGCTACGGCGGCTTCCTCACGGGCCGCGAGGCGGCGCGCCTGATGCTCCCACGCGGCGAGGGGTCGATCTTCTTCACCGGGGCCACGGCCAGCCTGCGCGGCGGATCCGGCTTTTCCGCCTTCGCCAGCGCCAAGTTCGGCCTGCGCGCCGTGGCCCAGAGCCTGGCGCGGGAGCTGGGGCCAAAGGGCCTCCACGTCGCCCATCTGGTCATCGATTCGGGAGTCGACACCGCCTGGGTGCGCCAGATGCGCGCCCAGCGCGCGGGAGCCGACGCCCCGCCCGGGCCGGGCGAACTGATGGCCCCGGCCTCGATCGCGGCCGCCTATTGGGACCTGCACCGCCAGCCCCGCGACGCCTGGACGCACGAGCTGGACCTTCGCCCCTTTGGAGAACGCTGGTGAGCGCCCCCGCCCCCGTCACGGAAGACGCCCCCCAATTCCTGTTCGATTTCGGCAGTCCCAACGCCTATCTGGCGCACAAGGTCATCCCCGCCATCGAGGCCCGCACCGGGGCGCGCTTCACCTATGTCCCGATCCTGCTGGGCGGCCTCTTCAAGGCCACCGGCAACAGCTCGCCGGTGCAGGCCTTCGCCGCCATCCCGGCCAAGCTCGCCTATATGGGCGCCGAGACCCGCCGCTTCGTGGCGCGCCACGGGATCACCGATTACCGCCAGAACCCCTTCTTCCCGGTCAATACCCTGCAGCTCATGCGCCTTGCCGTGGCCGCCCGGGCCGAGGGGTGTTTCGAGCCTTTTGTGGAGGCCGCCTTCCACCACATGTGGTCGCAGCCGAAGAAGATGGACGATCCCGAGATCTGCCGCGCCGCCCTGGCGGAGAGCGGCCTCGACGTGGAGCGCCTCTGGGCCGCGAGCCAGACCGCCGAGGTCAAGCAGGCCCTGATCGCCAATACCGAGGACGCCGCCCGCCGCGGCGCCTTCGGCGCGCCCACCTTCTTCGTCGGCGAGGAGATGTTCTTCGGCAAGGATACGCTGGCGGAGATCGAGGCGGATTTCCTGCGGCGCTGAATTACGCAATTTCGGGGACGCGCAATTTCGGGGACGCTATATTTAATTGCCTATGAGCAGCCAGCATATTCGGTCGACGCTCGGGTTTGAGGTAATTAAATATAGCGTCCCCGAAATTACCCGATTCGATACCGCGCCAGGCGTTCGTAATAGGGCTGGGCGGCCTCGGCGACGGCGCGGAGCTCCGGGGCGAGGTCCGCCAGGGTCACGGGGCGCGGCGGGGGGGAGAAGCCGGTGGAGCGCTCCACGGCGTCATACCAGGCCGGCGCCCAGACCCCGTCGGTGTCGCGCGGTCCGGCCCGCCAGGCGAGCATGGCCGGATCGAAGGGGATGCCCAGCGCCGCGCACAGCGCGCCAAGCCTCCCGGCCGGGTCGGTGAGCACGGCGGCGCCCTCGATCACCGGCGGGGCGCGGCCCAGGCGGTCCGCCTCGCGGTCGAACAACTCGCCCTGGCGCACCACCCCGATATCCTCCAGGGTCGGGGCCGCCCGGCGCACCGCATAGGAGGCCAGGACCTCCGCCGGCGGGCGGATGAGGAAGGCGTTGCGGCAGGCCGCCATCCACGACAGATCCATGTCCGACGTCATGTGATGGGCCATATGCTTCTGATAGAAGAGGTGCCGTCCCGCCGGGATGGGCCCCAGCAGGGCGGCGGCGACGGCGGCCGGGTCTGTGGGTTGGGAGGCGAGCACCGCCTCGCGCATCGGGTGGTCGGCGCCCGAACGCGCCAGCCAGGCGGCGTAGAAGGGCTCGTCGGCCACATGGGCGTCGGCGCGGTTCTCGAAGGCCCGCATCATGGCCGTGGAGATGTTGCGCGGACCCGACCACATGGCGACGCGGATGACCTCCCCCTCGGCCATCTTCAGAGCCCCCCCTTGGCGGCGTCGGCGTCCTTGAGAGCCTCGTAGAGCGCCGCGACCTTGGCGGTGACCGGCCCGGGCGAGGCGGCGAAGCGGCGTCCGTCGATGACGGCGACCGGCGTGATCCCCCCCATGGTCCCGGTGACGAAGGCCTCTTCGGCGGCGAGGGCCGATTCGATGGGGAAGTCTCCCAGCTGGATCGGCAGGCCGTTCTCCCGGGCCAGGGCGATGACCTGGGCGCGCGTCACCCCGTTGAAGCAGAAATCGCCGCTGGAGCTGAATAGGGCGCCGCCGCGCACCCAGAAAAAGTTGGTGGCGTTGCAGGTGGCGATGGCCCCGGCGGGATCGAGCATGAGGGCCTCGTCCGCGCCCTGGTCGATGGCCTCCAGCAGGGCCAGGATCAGGCTCAGGCGGCTGTGCGAATTGAGGCGCATGTCGAAGGTCTCCGCCCCCGAAGTGCGGATCGACACCGTGGCGAGGGTGAGACCCCAGCCTGGCGGACGCGGCGCCGGGCGCTTGTACTCAGCCGTGACGACGATGGTCGGGACGCCCAGCGCATTGCGCGGGTCCTGGTTGACCGTCGCCTTGAGGCCCCGCGTGACCATCAGGCGCAGATGGGCGCCGTCCTCCATGGAATTGGCCGCCAGGGTCGCGCGCAGGGCCTCGACCAGCATCGGGCGAGTGAGACCCGCCAGGCGGATCTTCGCCGCGCCCTCCATCAGCCGGTCGAGGTGGGCCTCCAGGAACAGAAGCCGGCCCTTGTGCAGGCGCAGGCCCTCCCACACTCCATCCCCCATGCCAAAGCCGGCGTCGAAGATCGACACCTTGGCGCCCTCGCGCGGGACGAGATCGCCGTTCACATAGATGAGGACCCCCGCATTGCGCGGGTCCTCCGCGAAGTCCTGGCTGCCGGCCATGCTTGTCCTTCCGCTTGACTCCCGGCCCCCTCCCCCGGCACCTCGCCCACAATGCCATTAGGGAAGGGCCGCGCGGCCCTTCCGGGTTCAAGGGAGAAGCCTCAGATGAGACGCGCCGCCATCGTGTCGCCCATTCGCACCCCGGTGGGCAAGTTCCTGGGCGCGCTTTCCGCCCTCCCGGCGGGGGAGCTGGGGGCGGTCATCCTCAAGGCCCTGGTGGAGCGCACGAAAATCGATCCCGAGCGCATCGACGATGTCATCTTCGCCCAGGGATACGCCAGCGGCGAGGCGCCGTGCGTGGCGCGCTGGTCGGCCCTGGCGGCCGGCCTGCCCATCAGCGTGCCCGGCTATCAGCTCGACCGGCGCTGCGGCAGCGGCCTGCAGGCGGTGATCGACGCGGCCATGATGGTCCAGACCGGCGCCGCGGACGTGGTCGCGGCCGGCGGCGTGGAGAGCATGAGCCAGGTGGAATACTACACCACCGACATGCGCGGCGGGGCGCGCATGGGCTCGGTCACCCTGCACGATCGCCTGTTGCGCGGCCGGGTCATGTCCCAGCCCATCGAACGCTTCGGCGTCATCTCCGGCATGATCGAGACGGCCGAAAACCTGGCCCGCGACTATCAGATCTCGCGCGAGGAGTGCGACATCTATGCCGCCGCCAGCCACCAGCGCGCCCACGCCGCCTGGGAGGGGGGCAAGTTCGACGACGAGGTCGTGCCGGTGGAGATCGCCCAGAAGCGCGGCCCGGCCACGGTTTTCGCCAAGGATGAGGGCATCCGCGCCGACGCGACCGCGGAAAGCCTCGCGACGCTCAAGCCCATCGAGGCGGGGGGCGTGGTCACCGCCGGCAACGCCAGCCAGCAGAACGACGCCGCGGCCGCCTGCCTGGTGGTGGCCGAGGACAAGCTCGCCGAACTGAATCTTGAGCCCATGGGCTGGTTCGTGGGCTGGGCGGCGGCGGGGTGCGAGCCCTCGCGCATGGGCATCGGCCCGGCGCCGGCGGTGCAGCGCCTCTTCGCCCGCACCGGCCTTGGCTGGGACGATATCGGCCTGGTGGAGCTGAACGAGGCCTTCGCCTCCCAGGTCCTGGCCGTGCTCAAGGCCTGGGGCTGGGATGACCGCGACCGGCTCAACGTCAACGGCTCGGGCATTTCGCTCGGCCATCCCATCGGCGCCACGGGCGTGCGCATCCTGGCCAACCTCCTGCGCGAAATGCAGCGCCGCGACGTCCGCTATGGCCTGGAGACCATGTGCATCGGCGGCGGCCAGGGCATCGCCGCGGCGTTCGAGGCGGTTTGAGCGGGCGGCGGGAGCTGAGACGGATGCGAACCCTCATCGGGCCAAGAGTCGCACTGGCCTGCCTCGCCCTGGCGTGTCTCGCTTCCGAGGCCGTGGCGCAAACCCCCGGGGCCTCTCCCGTCTCCCGGACGGCGCAGGTCCCCCAGCAGGGCTGGGCCTATACGCGATATGAGCTGCTCGCCCCCGGCTCCGGCGCCTTTCGCATCCTCTACGACGTCACCGCCACGCGGCCCGGTGCGCGGTATTTTTTCAACCCGATCCGCAAGGGCTCGGCCTCCTCCGACGAGACGGTGATCGACCTGGCGAGCGGCAAGCCCCTGGCCTTCGCCATCGTTCATGGCGCGGACGCCAAGGGCCCCGACTTTCCCGACGCCGACCCGACCTATGACTATATCCGGGTGAGCCTGGCCCGGCCCGTGCCGGCGCAGGGCGGAGGCGGGCGCATCCGCATCGACAAGACCTATACCGATGCGCGCAGCTATTTCCGCGACGGCGAGGAGATCGTCTTCAAGCGGGGCCTGGGCATCACGCGCAACGCCGTCGTCCTGCCCAAGGGATATGGCCTCGTCTCCTGCAATTATCCCTCGCAGGTGGCGCAGGAGGCGGACGGGCGCCTGCGGATCAGTTTCCTTAACGACACCCCGGCCGAGGCGCCTCTGGAGATCCGCGCCGCGCCCATGGCTCTGGCCCTCGCCTCGGGCCCCGCCGCCCGCCTGGCCGCCCCGGCCGAGCGCGCCGCCAACAGCCGCGACATCGTCTACTTCCTCCAGCCGCCGGAGACCCACGCCTTCCGCCTCTATCACGACTATACCGAGACCCGGGCGGGCGTGGACCGCTATGTGAATGTGGTGCGCACCGGCAGCGCCGCAGCCGATCCGCAGGCCTTCGATCTCGATACAGGCGAGCCCCTCGCGGCGCGTATCCTGAAAGGCGCAGAGATCGCCGCGGCGGGCATTTCCGAGGAGGGGCTGGACCCGGCCGCGCCGGGCGCCGAGGCGGTGGTGTTCAGCTTCCCGCCCGTGCCCCGGGGCGGATCGCTGCGCCTGCGCATGTGGGAGACCTATGCCGATCCCAAGAGCTACCGGCTGGAGGGGGACACCCTCGTCTTCGACCGCACCTTCGGCCGCAGCGCCAACGCCGTCGTCCTGCCCGCCGGCTGGCGCCTGACCAGCTCGCTCAGCCCCGCCATCGTCACCCGCCTCCCCGACGGCCGCACCCGCCTCGACTTTCTCAACCCCCGCAGCGACGAGGTCGAAGTCCGAATCACGGCGCAGCGAGCGGGATAGGCAGGAAGCGGGGGCGGCCTCACTTCAGTTTCATGCCCGGCCCCTCACCGGCCCCGGCTCACCAGCGTCGTGACCATGTCCGGGGCGCCGGGGACGCCCGCCAGCTCCATCATCTTGCCGATCGCGCCGCGGTGGGCCGCGCCATGCGTGATGACGTGCGAGAGGATCTGCGCGCGGGTCATGCGGCCTTCATCCTCGTCCCCGACAAAAGCGAAGGTCACGCTCTCACTCAGCTCGCCCTCCGTGACCCGGGCGACGTAGGCGCAGTACCAGGCGTCGGTGGCGGCGAGCTTTTCGCCCAGTTCGTCGATCTGCGGCCGCACGCCCGAGACGATGGCCGCCTCGGCGTGGCCCTCCCCGGCAAGGTGGCCCTTGAAGATGCGGTCGACAATGCCGGTGTGGTCCAGGGTGTGTAGGATGACCGCCATCTGCCGCCGGTCGGCCTCCGCCGGCGCGGCGCGCAGAGACTCCACCAGACGGGCATTGGCCCAGGCCTTGTGGGCGAACAGGGTCTCCAGAAGCGGCTGCGACATGGCCAGGCCTCTCATTCTCGCGACGCCCTCCCCTGGGCCGGCGAGACGGTGAGGATTCTACCACAAGCGCCGGCGGTCCCTATATGGTCCTCAAGCCCCGGAGCGGACCCGCAATGACCCTGCCTATCATCGTCGCCGCCATGATCACCGTCATCGTCCTCGGAGTCGGGGCGGTCGCGACCACGGTGGGCGACTGGTATCGCGGCCTCGACAAGCCGCCATGGAACCCGCCCGAATGGCTGTTCGGTCCCGCCTGGACGGTGATCCTGGGCCTGGCCGCCTGGGCCGGGGTGACCGGCTGGCTGCACGCGCCGAGCCTGCAGGCCCGCGTCCTGCTCCTGGTCCTCTACGCCGCCAATATCGGCCTGCACATGGCCTGGAGCCCCCTCTTCTTCAATCTCCGCCGCCCCGACTGGGCCCTGATCGAGGCGCCGTTCCTATGGCTCTCGGTCCTGGCCCTGATCCTGGCCATGAGTCCCTATTCGCCCCTCTCCGGCTGGCTGCTCGCGCCCTATCTGGCCTGGGTCGCCTTCGCCATCGTCCTCAACGCCGAGATCGTCCGCCGCAACCGGCCGTTCGCGCGGGCGGGCTGAGGAAGTTTCGGGGACGCTAGAAGTTTCGGGAAGTTTCGGGGACGCTATATTTAATTCAACAGCAGAGGCCCCGCAGCGGGGTAGCGCGGCGGCGAATTAAATATAGCGTCCCCGAAACTCCGAAACTCCCGAAACTCAAATCGCCTCCACCGGCGGGACGAGATAGCGGCCGTTGAGCAGGTCGGGATGGGGGATGTAGGCGCGCAGGAAGAGGGCGAAGGGGCCCTCCGGCGCCGGCAGCCAGGCGCCCTGGCGCTCCGGTCCGGGGTCGGCCGCGCCGATCAGGATCTCCAGGCTCCCGTCCTCCAGCGGCGTCAGGCCCGGGCTGGTGCTGCGCAGGGCGTAACGGCCCAGGGGATTGTCGGTGAAGAAGAACTGGCCGTCAGGGGTGATCTCGTAGAGGCTCAGCGACCAGAAGGCGTCCACCGGCGGCGCCCCGCCCGGCGCAAAGCGCAGGCGCCAGGATCGCGTCCCGTCGAACACGCCGCGGCTCTCGCCCATGGCGCGCAGATAGGTCGCCTCCACCAGGGGCAGCGCCGCCAGGCCGGCCACGGCCACCTGCGCCCGCGCCCCATAGGCCTGGCCGAAATCCCCCAGAGAGGCGTCAGGATAGGACCAGCCCGCGATCACCCGCCCGCCGCCGAACTGCCCGCCGCGCACCCCCTGCCGGGCCCGCGCCACGCCCGCGGCGATGGCCTCGGCCTCGGCGGGTGTGAAGGCGCCCGGATCGAACCGCCCCTCGCCCAGGCCCAGCGGCGCGATCCGCCGCAGCACGGCCAGATCCGTGGCCGGCGGCGGGTTGGCGGCCATCAGGGCGTCGGCCCCGCGAAAATAGTCGGCCCAGTCATCGCTCCGGCGCGGCGGCGGCGGCGGGACCGGCGCGTCCGGCCCCTGCAGCCGGAACCCCGCCTGCACCGCGCGCGCGGCCCCCAGGTCGGTCTCGTCCTCCACGAAGATGCGCGCCAGGGCCCAGACATGCCGGGTCGGCGACCGGATCGTCTCCGGGCCCACCGCACCGTGCTCGGGACCGACCAGGCGGAAGCGACCGCCTCCGGGCCCCAGGGTCCGCGTGCCGAGCACGGCGAAATTGTTGGTGTAGGCGTCCATCAGGGCCAGAGAGACATAGCGGGACCCGCTGGGCGGGATCTCGATCCACACCGGCCCCGCCGCCAGGTCGAGCTGGGCGCTGGAATAGAGGGTGTCGTTGTTCGGCGTCGTCACCGCCCGCGCCTTGGCCGTGGCCAGATTGCGCATGGGCGAGAAGACGTTCATCGGCGCGCCCGTGGCGGCATGGCCCCGCGCCCGCGCCCCCGCCAGCTCGATCAGAGGCAGGGCAAAGATCCAGGCGGCCTCCGCGGCCGCCTCAAGCTCGGTAAGGCGTGTGTCGGTCATGGGCGGGGTCTCCTCCGGCTTGAGCGCACCTCATCCATACACGCCGGAGTCGAAGCCGGGGCGCCAATTTCGCCAGCTTTGGAGGTGTGAGGCGCGGGCCGCGCGCACGCCGGGCCTTGTCTTGCCGGCCCAACCTTGCCCATCATCGCGGCGACGCAGCGGGGCGGGACCATGGCGGAAGGCGGGCTTGAGGGCCTGATCGGCGGCGAGGGCGGGGACGGCCCCGAAGGCGGGTTGGGGGGCGGCGCCGATCCGGCGGCCATGGCCCTGGCGCTCGACGCCGCGCAGCACGATCCCGACCTCAGTCGCAAGGCGGGCGCCTACCTCGACGAGCAGCGCCGCCTGGTCAAAATCCAGACCGAGCACCTGCACGAACAGCGCGCGGTTCAGCTCTCCCACCTCCGGCTGCGCCGCAACAACGAGGCCATCCGCCTCGCCGTCCAGGCGCTCCTGGCCCTGATCGTGGCCGGATTCGTGGCGGGCCTGGGCGTCATGATCTGGGACGCGACCCAGGACCATGGCGTCGTCGTCGAGCCGTTCAGCGTCCCTCCCGCCCTCGCCCAGCGCGGCGTCACCGGCGCGGTGGTGGCCCAGGAGATGCTGGATCACCTGAACGCCATGCAGCAGGACACGACCTCGGAGCGACCCTCCAACAGCTACCAGAACGACTGGGGGGGCGAGCTCAAGGTGGAGATCCCCGAGACCGGCGTCTCCCTGGACGACGTCCAGCGCCTCCTCGTCCGGTGGCTTGGCCATGAGACCCGCATCACCGGCGAGGTGGTGGAGACCCCCGACGCCGTCGCCATCTCGGCCCGCGCGGGGGACGGCGCGGCGGTCAATGCGACTGGGGCGCAGAAGGATTTCGACGCCCTGGTCACCCAGACGGCGGAGGCGATCTACCGGCAAACCCAGCCCTACCGATACGGCATCTATCTGTTCACCCACGGCCGGCCGACGCAGGCGCAAGAGATCCTTCAAGGCCTGACCCAGGGCGCTGACGCGACAGAGCGAGCCTGGGCCTATGTCGGACTCGCCAATATGGCCACCTCTCGCGGCGACGAAAGGGAGGCCTGGCGGGATGATCAGCTCTCCATACAGGCGAAGCCCGATTTCGTCGGCGCGCGTGAAAATCTATCTGGCGTCTTGTCGGATCTTGAGCACGAAGAAGACGCCTCCAAGCTCATGCAATATACCATCTCGCATAAGGCCGGGCTGGCTTCGCTCATCCCAAAATCTTTGGTTGAGAACGATATCGTCATGGCCAGCGCTGCCCTTGCGTCCATCACTCACGATGCCGCCCTGGCCCACCGCGCCGAGGAGACTGCAAGCCGACCCCAGTCCGGCGTCAAGCCTGTCACGGTTCTGGTCGCGCGCATGATCGATGGAACCCTCGCGCACGATCCAGCGGAAATCCGACGCGCGGCCAACGCCACGAAAGGGCTGCCCGGCTCCACGTCTCCGGGCGACTTCGGGTTGGCTCAGGCCGGTCTGGAGGTTCACGATTCGGCCAGCGTGGCCCTGTTTGAGGCCGTGATGGCGGCCGACCGCGCCAAGCCGGGCGGGATCGAGCCGTCCCGCCGCGACGACGCCTACTGGCTCGCCAAGGCCAAGGCGGCGTTCGGCGATCTGGCCGGGGCCAGGGCCCTGATCTTCTCCACCCCCACCGACTGCTACGAATGCGTCATGGGCCGGGGCGAGATCCTGGCCCAGGCCGGCGACCGGGCGGGGGCCGAGGGCTGGTTCGCGCAGGCCATCCGTCAGGGCCCCGATATCCCAAGAGCCTTCACCGCCAGGGGGGCGGCGCGGCTGAACTGGGGCGATCTCGCCGGGGCCCTGTCCGACGCCCAGACCGCCGCCCGTCTCAGCCCCCACGATCCCGACGCGTTGAAGCTCTGGGGCGATGTCCTTGTCCGCCAGGGTGAGATCAGGCCGGCGCTGGAGAAATACGACGCGGCATTGAAGCTGGCGCCCCACTGGACCGCCTTGAAGCAGGCGCGGGCTGTCGCAGCCCGACGGACTTGAGGCGGCGGCTTCGCGCCAGCGCCTTGCTTTGACCGCCCGCTTCCCTTAGAAGCCGCGTCTCTTAAAAAACGAGCGGCCTGGCCCATAAGGCATGCCATGGCGGCTCTCATGCACACTCAACAGAGGACGGCCCGCCCCCAGGGAGGCCGATGCGAAATGCCGAAACTGAAGACCAAGTCGGGGGCGAAGAAGCGTTTCAAGCTCACCGCCACGGGCAAGATCAAGGCGGGGGTCGCGGGCAAGCGCCACCGGCTGATCAGCCACAACGCCAAGTACATCCGCACCAACCGCGGCACCAAGGTCATGAGCGAGTCTGACAAGAAGACCATCATGACCTACCTGCCGTACGGCCTTTGAATTCGGTCCGGTTGAGGAGCTGATCGCACATGGCACGCGTGAAAAGGGGCGTTGTCGCCCACGCCAAGCACAAGAAGGTTCTGGAGCAGGCCAAGGGCTTCTATGGCCGCCGCAAGAACACCATCCGCGCCGCCAAGGCGGCGGTGGATCGCGCCGGGCAGTACGCCTATCGTGATCGCAAGGTCCGCAAGCGCGCCTTTCGCTCGCTGTGGATCCAGCGGATCAACGCCGCCGCCCGGGAGCATGGCCTGACCTATTCCCGATTTACCCACGGCCTTGAACTGGCCGGGATCGATATCGACCGCAAGGTGCTGTCCGATATCGCGGGTAACGATCCGGTCGCGTTCAAGGCCATCGCCGATAAGGTTCTCGCCGCTCTCGCCTGATCGGGCCTTCGCCTGATCTTTTGGGTCCGGCGCGGAAGGTCCGGCGCCCCCCTGTCAAAGAGGGTGCCCTTCATCAGGTTGAGCGATGTCCGACACCGAAACTCTCAAGGCTGACCTGACGCGGCGTATCGCCGAGGCGGGTGACCTCGCGGCGCTGGAAGCGGTGCGGCTGGAGGCGCTGGGCAAGACCGGCGCCATCCCGGCCCTTCTCAAGACCCTGGGCTCGCTCTCGCCGGAGGCCCGGCGCGAACAGGGCCCTGCGCTTAACGCCCTGCGCGATGAGATCGCCGCCGCCCTGGCGTCCCGGCGCGAAGCCCTGGAGGACGCCGACCTCGAGGCCCGCCTGGCGCGCGAGGCGGTGGATCTCTCCCTGCCCCCGCCGCCACGCCGGCGCGGCGCGGTGCATCCGACCATGCAGGTCATGGACGAGATGATCGCCATCTTCGCAGAGATGGGCTTCGCCCTGGCCGAGGGGCCGGACATCGAGGACGACTTCCACAACTTCACCGCGCTCAACTTCCCGCCCCGCCACCCGGCGCGGGAAATGCACGACACCTTCTTCCTCAAGCCCGGCCCCGACGGGGAGCGCAAGCTGCTGCGCACCCACACCAGCCCAGTGCAGGTGCGGTCCATGCAGCGCACCAACGCCCCGCCGCCGGCGCCCTGGATCGCCTCCGGCCGCGAGCCGCCCATCCGCATCATCTCGCCCGGCCGCACCTATCGCTGCGACAGCGACGCCACCCACACGCCCATGTTCCACCAGATCGAGGGTCTGGTGATCGACCGCGACATCCACATGGGTCACCTGAAATGGACCCTGGGCGAGTTCGTGCGCCGGTTCTTCGAACTGGATAGCGTCGTCACCCGCTTTCGCCCGCATCACTTCCCCTTCACCGAGCCCTCGGCGGAGATGGACGTGCAATGCGAGGTCAAGGACGGCGAGGTGCGCATCGGCCAGGGCCAGGAATGGTCGGAGATCGTGGGCTGCGGCATGGTTCATCCCAAGGTGCTGGAGAACTGCGGTCTCGATCCGGATGTGTGGCAGGGCTTCGCCTTCGGCTTCGGCGTCGATCGCCTGGGCCGGCTGAAATACGGCATGCCCGATCTGCGCGAGATGTTCGCCAGCGACGTGCGCTGGCTGGCCCATTACGGCTTCTCCGCCTTCTCCGCCCCCAACCCGGCCACGGGCCTGAGCTGAGGCGCGCGCCATGAAATTCACCCTCTCCTGGCTCAAGGAGCACCTGGACACCACAGCCAGCCTCGAAGAGGTGGTGGCGGCCATGACCATGGCCGGTCTGGAGGTGGAGCACGTGGCCGATCCGGCGACCAAGCTCGCCGCCTTCTCCGCCGCGCGTATCGTCGAGGCCGTGCAGCACCCCAATGCCGACCGGCTGCGCGTGTGCCAGGTGGAGACGAAGGACGGGATGAAGGAGATCGTCTGCGGCGCCCCCAATGCACGCGCGGGGCTGGTCACGATCTACGCCCCCATCGGGACCTATATCCCCGGAACCGGCATCACACTGGAGCCCCGGCCGGTGCGCGGCGTGGTCTCCAACGGCATGCTGTGCTCGGCCGCCGAACTGGAGCTGTCCGAGGAGTCGGACGGCATTCTGGAGCTGGAGGCCGGCCTCGCCGTCGGCGCGCCGGCCGTGCAGGCCCTTGGCCTGGAGGCGGTGATCGATTTCGAGGTCACGCCCAACCGCCCCGACTGGCTGGGCGTCGCCGGCATCGCCCGCGATCTCGCCGCCGCCGGGCTCGGCCGCCTCATCACGCCGCCCGCCGTCCCCGCGCCCGGCGCCTTCCCCTGCCCCATCACCATCCGCCTGACCGCGCCGGAAGCCTGTCCCGCCTTCGCCGGACGCCTGATCCGGGGCGTCAAGAACGGCCCCTCGCCCGACTGGCTGCAACGCCGGCTCAAAGCCATCGGCCTGCGCTCGATCAGCGCGCTCGTGGATGTGACCAACCTTCTCTCCTACGACCGCTGCCGGCCCCTGCACGTCTATGATGCGGGCAAGCTGACGGGCGGCTTCGTCGAGGCCCGCCTAGGCCGCGAGGGCGAGAGCTTCGTCGCCCTGGACGGCAAGACCTACGCCGTGGGCGCGGACATGTGCGTCATCGCCGACGCCTCCGGGCCGCTGGGCCTTGGCGGGGTCATGGGGGGGGAGAGCACGGGCTGCAGCGAGGCCACCACCGACGTCTTCATCGAAAGCGCGTGGTTCGATCCCCTGCGCACGGCCCAGACCGGCCGGGACACGGGCATCCTCTCCGACGCGCAGTATCGTTTCGCCCGGGGCGTGGACCCGGAGTCCCTCATCGACGGGATCGAACGGGCCACGGCCCTGATCCTGGAGCTGTGCGGCGGCGAGGCCTCGGAGGTCGCATTCGCGGGCGAGGCGCCCGCGCGCCGGGCGCCCATCCCGTTCGATCCGGCCTATGTGAAGCGCCTCAGCGGCCTGGACCTGCCCGAGAGCCGCGTCTTCGCCATCCTGGAGGCGCTGGGCTTTCGCCGCGAGGGCCAGAGCGTCCAGGCGCCGTCCTGGCGCCGCGATGTGGAGGGCCGCGCCGATCTGGTCGAGGAGGTGGCGCGCATCGCCGGCTTCGACGCCCTGCCCGCCACAGCCCTGCCGCCGATGGATCGACCCGCCGGCGGCGTGCTCACCCCGCGTCAGGGCCGCATCCGCACCGCCCGCCGGGCCCTGGCGGCCCTGGGCTATGCCGAGACGCTCACCTTCTCCTTCATCGCCCGCCGCACGGCCGAGCTGTTCGGCGGCGGCGCGGAGAGCCTGGTCCTCGCCAATCCCATCGCCGCCGACCTCGACTGCATGCGCCCCTCGATCCTGCCGGCTCTGGCCCAGGCCCTGGCGCGCAACGCCGATCGGGGCTTCCCTGGCGGGGCCCTGTTCGAGATCGGCCCGGTGTTCGAGGGCGACGCCCCCGCCGACCAGAGGACCCTGATCGTCGCCGCCCTGGATCCGCGCCAACCCCGGCGCTGGGACGGCCAGACGCCCGACCCGATCTTCGCCCTCAAGAGCGATCTTCTGACCCTGCTGGCCGAAATCGGCGCCCCGGTGGACTCCCTGCAGGTGAACCAGAGCGGGCTTCCCGGCTGGTGGCGCACCGGGCGCGCCGCGCAGCTGAGCCTGGGTCGCGCGACCGTGGCGAGCTTTGGCGAGCTGCACCCGCGCACGCTCAAGGCGCTCGACGTGGATCACCCCGTCCTCGCCTTCGAGATCGCGCTGGAGGCCATCCCCGAGCCCAAGCGTAAGGCGGCCCGCACCAAGCCGGCGGTCAAGCTCTCACCCCTCATGCCCCTGTCACGCGACTTCGCCTTCGTCGTTCCCATCTCGGTGGCCGCCAGCGACGTGGCCCGCGCCGCGCAGAGCGCCGAGCGGTCCCTGATCGCCCAGGCGCGGGTGTTCGATGTCTATGAGGGCCCGGGCGTGGAGACCGGCTTCAAGTCGGTGGCCGTGGAGACGGTGCTACAGCCCAAGGAGCGCACCCTCACCGACGCCGAGATCGAGGCTGTCGGCCAGAAGATCGTCACCGCCGTCGCCAAGGCCACGGGCGCCCGCCTGAGAGGCTGAGGCCGATCGGGGCGCTTCGCCTCACCTCCTGTCCGGCGGCGGCCGGAGTATCTATGTTTTCAGTCTGTCGCCAATATAGCGACCACATCAGAAATTTCACAGCTTTTCACCGAACGGAACCCTTCGGCTCAAAGAAACGCGCGTCATCTCAGACCTATACAAAAGTATAGGCGCGACAAATCGCCCTCCCGAATCCGCCTATGCTTGCGAGCGTTGGCGGCATGCGGCAAAGGTTGCGGCCAGGATGAGCACGCCTGAGCCCCCCGCGCACACTCCCGCTCGCAAAGCCGATCCGGTGAGAGGCGGCGGCGCACGACGCACGACATCCCGCTCTCAACCCGTCCCCGATCAACCGACGCAGGTGGGAGAGGCGGTGCGCGCGAGCCAGTTGTCCCGAACAGCCCTGCGTCCCGCCGATCTGGTCTTTCACGCCCTGCTCGCCACCGGGGCGGCGGCCACTCTGGGGGGGCTGTATCCGCTTTGGGTCCGGATCGCCTGGCTTCTGGCCCTGGCCCTGGTTCTTTTCGCGCGCTGGCGGACCCAGATCGGGTTTCAGCGCGCCGGCGCCGACCCCATCGCCTGGACCCGGCGGTTCGCAGCCGGGGCCTTCGCCACGGGCCTTGTCTGGTCGCTGGTCTCCAGCGCTTTCCTGCTCACGGGAAACCTCGTTCTGGAGGTCCTCGCCCTGGCCCTGGTCGGGTGTATCGGCGCCGCGGGTGTGGCGCGGAATGCGGCCTCAAGCGTCATGATGATCGCGTTCGAGGGGCCGCTCCTGGCGTTCACGATCGTGATCCTGCTTATGCGGCCCGATCCGTTCCACCTGACCCTGGCCCTCGCTCTCGGCGGATTTGGCGTGGTGCTGCTGAGCACCGGACGCTCGCTGCACCAGGAGGTCGCGAGCGATCTTGGGATGGCTCTCGAGCTATTGAAGTCGGGCGCGACGGTGGCCGGCGGGCCGGGGACCAAGCGGACCGGCATCTGGGATTACGATCCCGTCACCGGACGCATGGCCTGGTCGGCGGAGCTGCATGCGCTCATGGGGCTGCCGAGCGCCCCCGGCGGGTCGACGCTTCAATCCTTGATCGCCGGCGTCCATGCGGAGGACCGGGACCTCGTGGAAACGGCGATCGGCGAATGGCTCGCCGGCCGCGCGGCGCTGGACATCGAGCACCGGACGGCCTCGCCCGAGGGCGAAGTGGGCTGGGTGGCCCAGGTCGGGCTGATGCGCGGGCGCGACGCCGCCCGCGGCGCCCGCTGCCTCGCAGTGGTGCAGGACATCACCGAACGCAAGCGCGCCGAAGCTCAGATCCAGTTCGCCAACATCGTCATGCGCACGCAGATCGAGGCGGTGGAGGACGCCATCCTGGTGCTGGACCGGAACGGGCGGATCATCTCGTCGAACCTGCGCTTTTTCACCCTGTTCGGCGTGCCCCGCGACTCGCTCGGCGAAGACGATCTGCCCTGGCTTGAGGCCCACCTGCGGGCGACAGGAGCCGAAGCGATCATCGCCCTTCTCGCCCGGACCGGGGTCTTGGGCAGCGCCGCCGAGCACAACGAAGTCGGGCTCGTCGATGGCCGGATCCTGACGGCCTATTCCTCGGCCCTCGTCGCCCCGGACCAGGCCCTTCTGGGGCGCGCGTGGTTCTTCCGCGATTTGACGGACCAAAAGCGCGCCCTGGCGGAGGTTCTCGAAACGGCGCGCCAGGACCCATTGACCGGGCTTCTCAATCGCACCGCCTTCGCCGAGGAGATCTCCTCGGCCTTAAGGCGGTTGCACGCTGGCGGCCCGCGCTTTTCGGTTCTGTCGCTCGATCTGGATCAGTTCAAGGACGTCAATGAGGCTCTCGGTCACGGCGCCGGAGACGATCTGCTCTGCGCCGTCGCCCAGAGGCTGCGGTCGCTGATCGCCCCGAGCGACGCCGTGGCCCGCCTGAGCGGCGACGAGTTCGCGGTCCTGGCGCGAGAGGCCAGCGATCTGACGCGGGCTCATCGCCTCGCGAGCGAGATCGTCGCCGCCCTCGCCCGGCCGCATGAGCTGAGGGGCGTCACGGTCCGGGGCGGCGCCAGCGTCGGTATCGCGCTCGCCGAACACGACGCGGCCTCACCCGCCAGCCTGATCTCGCGAGCCGACCTGGCCCTCTACCAGGCCAAGGGCCAGGGCGCGGGAGCCATCTGCTCCTTCACCGACGCCATGGAGGTCGAGGTGCGGGACCGGGTGGCGCTGGGCGCCGCCTTGCAGGACGCCATCGACCAGGGACAGCTCTTCCTGCTTTACCAACCGCTGGTCAGGCTCGGGGTCAACGGCATCGCCGGGGTCGAGGCTCTGGTGCGCTGGCGTCACCCGTCTCGCGGGGTCCTGGGGCCGGACCAGTTCATTCCACTGGCCGAGCAGACCGGACTCATCGGACGCCTCGGAAAGTGGGTTCTCGACACCGCCTGCCGCGAAGCGCAGCCCTGGCGCGACACGGCGGGCGAGGGCGTGCGGCTGGCGGTCAATGTCTCCTCGCTCCAGTTCCGCTCCGCCTCAGCCTTCGAGGAGGAGCTGGATCTGGCGCTCGCCGCGAGTGGTCTGCCTGCCGCCCGGCTTGAGCTGGAGTTGACCGAGACCGTTCTGTTCAACAGCTACCGGGAGAACGCCGAGCTGTTCCGCCGCATCCGCGCGCGCGGGGTGGGGATCGCCATCGATGATTTCGGCACGGGGTATTCCTCGCTCGCGTATCTGCGCCAGCTCCCCGCCAGCCGGATCAAGATCGCCAGGGAATTCATCCAGTCCATGGAGGACGCCCGAGAGGATGCGGCGATCGTCCGCACCATCGTCAGCCTGGCCCGCGAACTGGACATGGACATCATCGCCGAGGGCGTCGAACTGGACAGCCAGCTGGCCCTTCTTGAAGGCCTGGGCTGCGACGAGGCCCAGGGCTACCTCTTTTCCCGCCCCCTGCCGGCCGAGGACATCGGCCGGATCCTGGCCCAGGCCTCTTCGATCACGCCGGGCGCCGCCCTGACCCCAGGCATGTTCGCCTCCTGACGCTCAGTCTGGCGTCATAGGGGGATCCAGTCGCGGTGACGGCTGTAGGAGAGATAGCCCACATCCGCGCCGAGCCTCAGCCCTACGCCGGCCCGGATCGGGGCCAGGGTGATGTCGCTGGCGCGCTGATAGTTCACCCCCAGACCGCCGATCAAATAGGCCGAGCCCTCCACGCCGGGAAAGCGCTGGTAGATCGCATCCGGATACTGGAGGTTGTAGCAGAGGGTGAAGACGCGGCTGGCGTTGCCGCCGAAATCCCAGCCGAAGGAGGGGCCCTGCCAGAAGACCCTCTGGGTCGGCCGCTCCTTCATATAGAGCAGGCCCTTGCCATAGCGCAGCCCGACGAAGAAGGCGCCCGAGCCCTCCTCCCCGGCGATATAGGCCGTCGGGCGGCCGTTGTCCTTGAAGGTCTTTTCGATAAGGGCGCCGGCGGACTCCGCCGTGACGCCGAAGAAGTCTGAGACCCTCTGGCTCAATTCCTCGGGGGAGAAGGTCGCCGCCTGTCCCGACGCCGGCGGCGCGGCGGGACCGTTCAGCGCCGGCGCCCCCGGCTGGGCCACCTGACCGGGGGCCGGGGTCGTGCTTTGGGACGAGGACCACCCCGTGTCGTTGGAGGGCAAGGGCGGCCCGCCGGGTCCGGTCTGAGGCTGCGTCTGCGCCCAGGCCGAAACCGGCCCCATCACAGCCAGCCCGCCAAGGACGAGGCGACGGCGATTCAGGATCTGGCGAGGGGTCATGGTCGAGCTCCGGGCGGCGAGGCGGCGAATCGTAGCGGTATCTGGAGCCTGACGCCTTAACGCGGCCTGAATTGGGAGAGCGCCGAAGAACTGTGCTAGAGGCGGCCCGCCATGACGACACCGCTCGACCATATCCGCAATTTCTCCATCGTCGCCCACATCGACCACGGCAAGTCCACCCTGTCCGACCGTCTGATCCAGGCTACCGGCGGCCTGACCGACCGGGAGATGAAGGAGCAGGTCCTCGACTCCATGGAGATCGAGCGCGAGCGCGGCATCACCATCAAGGCCCAGACCGTGCGGCTGACCTACAAGGCCGACGACGGCGAGACCTATGTCCTCAATCTCATGGACACCCCCGGCCATGTGGACTTCGCCTATGAGGTGAGCCGGTCCCTGGCCGCCTGCGAGGGCTCGCTTCTGGTGGTGGACGCCAGCCAGGGCGTGGAGGCCCAGACCCTGGCCAATGTCTATCAGGCCCTGGAGCACGACCACGAGATCGTCCCGGTCCTGAACAAGATCGACCTGCCCGCCGCAGAGCCGGACCGGGTTCGCCAGCAAATCGAGGACGTCATCGGCATCGACGCCTCGGATGCGGTGGCCTGTTCGGCCAAGTCGGGGCTGGGCATTCACGATGTGCTCGAAGCGATCGTCACGCGACTGCCCCCGCCAAAGGGCGACCCCACGGCGGCGCTCAAGGCTCTCCTCGTCGACGCCTGGTACGATCCCTATCTGGGCGTGGTCGTGCTCGTTCGGGTGTTCGACGGCGTGCTGAAGGCCGGCGCCCAGGTGCGAATGATGCAAACAGGGGCGAGCTATCGAATCGACAAGATCGGGGTCTTCAAGCCCAAGGCCACCGACGTGGATAGCCTGGGGCCCGGCGAGATCGGCTTCATCACGGCCCAGATCAAGGAGGTGGCTGACGCCGCGGTGGGCGAGACGATCACCGAGGAGCGACGCCCGACCGCCCAGGCTCTCACCGGGTTCAAGCCGGTCCAGCCGGTGGTGTTCTGCGGTCTGTTTCCGGTCGATGCGGCGGATTTCGAAGACCTGCGCGCGGCGGTGGGCCGCCTGAGGCTCAATGACGCCAGCTTCACCTACGAAATGGAGACCAGCGCCGCTCTCGGCTTCGGTTTCCGCTGCGGGTTTCTAGGCCTCCTGCACCTGGAGATCATCCAGGAACGCCTCAGCCGCGAGTTCAATCTCGACCTCATCGCCACAGCGCCCAGCGTCATCTATCGCGTCACCCTGACATCGGGCGAGGTGGTGGAGCTGCACAATCCCGCCGACCTTCCAGACCCCGTGAAGATCGCCGCCATCGCCGAGCCCTGGATCCGCGCCACGATCTTCACCCCCGACGACTATCTGGGCGCGGTGATCAAGCTGTGTCAGGACCGGCGCGGCGTGCAGAAGGAGCTCAGCTATGTGGGAAGCCGCGCCATGGCGGTCTACGACCTGCCGCTCAATGAGGTGGTGTTCGATTTCTACGACCGCCTGAAGAGCATCTCCAAGGGCTATGCCAGCTTCGACTACCAGATGCTGGAGTACCGGGAGGGCGACCTGGTGAAGATGTCGATTCTGGTCAATGGCGAGCCCGTGGATGCGCTCTCGATGCTGGTCCATCGCGCCCGGGCGGAAATGCGCGGCCGGGGCATGGTGGAGAAGATGAAGGACCTCATCCCCCCACACCTTTTCGTCATCCCGATCCAGGCGGCCATCGGCGGCAAGATCATCGCCCGCGAAACCGTCCGCGCCTTGCGCAAGGACGTGACCGCCAAGTGCTATGGCGGCGACGCCAGCCGCAAGCGAAAGCTTCTGGACAAGCAGCGCGAAGGCAAGAAGCGCCTCCGCCAGTTCGGCAAGGTGGAGATCCCCCAGGAAGCGTTCATCGCCGCGCTCAAGATGGATGCGGATTGACGCCGACGGCGAGAGCGGGCGAACATCCGTCAGGCTCCGAGAGAGACGAGAGCGCGGGCGGGGATCATCGGGCCTCGACGGACAGACATGGAGAGGTAGGGCGAGAGCATGATGTCAGGAACGGGGCGGACGCGGGCGGGCCGGATCGGGCCGCTTCTAGGGATCTTGTGCGCGCTGACGCTGGGTTCGGAGGGGACGCAGGCCTTCGCCGCCGACGCGGCGACGAACGGGGCCGGAATGCCGATGGCGGCGAGCCCCGAGGCCGTGGGTTTCGACTCCGAGCGTCTGCTGAGACTGGATCGCGGCATGGCCGATGTGGTGGACACCGGCCGCGTGGCGGGGATGACCTACCTTTTGGCCCGGCACGGCCAGGTGGTGGACTTCAAAACGGTGGGCAAGGCGAGCCTGGCCAACAAGACGCCGATGGCCAAGGACGAGATCTTTCGCCTCTATTCCATGTCCAAGCCGATCACGGGCGTCGCCATGATGATCCTCTTCGAGGAGGGCAAGTGGCGCCTGGACGACCCGGTCACTCGTTATGTGCCGGAGTTCAAGAACCTCAAGGTTCTGGTCAAGCAGAACCCGGACGGGACCCTGGTCACCGAGCCGGTCAAGCGTCCGCCGACCATGCGTGAACTGATGAGCCACACCGCCGGGTTCGGTTACGGCCTGCGCGACGACAATCCCGTGGACAAGCTCTATCGGTCCAAGCAGGTGCTGGGTTCGACCGGCCTGCAACAGATGATCGACCGCACGGCTGAGATCCCGCTCAAGTTCCAGCCCGGGACCGACTGGGCCTATTCCAGCGCCGTCGATATCCAGGGCTATATCGTTGAGAAGCTCTCAGGCGAGAGCCTGGGTCAATTCATGCAGGAGCATATTTTCACGCCGCTTCACATGACCGACACCGGCTTCTATGCGCCTGCCGACAAGGCCTCGCGTCTCGCCGCCGTCTATGTGTGGGACAAGGCGACGAACAGGCTCATCGAACCCAAATCCCTGTTCGGATTCCCGTTCCCTGACTACACCAAGCCCCCGACGATGGAGTCCGGCGGCGGCGGCCTCGTGGGCTCGACCCTCGACTATGCACGCTTCTGCCAGATGCTTCTGAACAAGGGCGAGCTTGACGGCGTTCGCATCCTCTCGCCCGCCAGCGTCGAGCTCATGGACACCAACGTCATCCCCAAGAATGTGCTCGTCTCCAACAACGGCACGAGCGAGTCCTTTTTCAACGACGCGGTGGGCTTTGGACTGGATTTCATGGTCGTGAAGGACCCGCGTGCGGCCGGATCCCTTGAAGGCAAGAACACCATGAGCTGGGGCGGCGCCGCCGGGACCTGGTTCTGGATCGACCCGACGGATGACATCGTGTTCGTCGGCATGGTCCAGCGCCTGGGCGGCACGGGGGGGGATGACCTTGGAACCGCAGCGCGGACCCTGACCTATCAGGCCCTGACCCACCCGGAAAAGTAGACGCGGTCAGCGACGTTCGGCGTCTTCGCGGATCATCCGCGCCGCCTTCTCGGCGATCATCAGGGTCGGAGAGTTGGTGTTGCCCGAGGTGATGGTCGGCATGACCGAGGCGTCAGCCACGCGAAGACCGTCCACTCCGATCACCCGCAGGCGGGCGTCAACCACGGCGCGCGGATCGTCCGCGCGCCCCATCCGCGCGGTCCCCACGGGATGGAAAATAGTGCTGGAATGGGCGCGGGCCGCGGCCAGGAGCTCGGCGTCGCCGTGCGCGTCCGGGCCGGGCTTCAGCTCGCGCGCGCCATATCGGGCGAGGGGCGGCTGGGCGGCGATGCGTCGAACCAGGCGCAGGGCTTCGACCGCCACCCGCGCATCCTCCGGCGCGCTCAGGTAATTGGGCTGAATGGAGGGCGGCGCACCCGCGTCCGGCGATATGGCGTGGACGGAGCCCCGGCTGGCGGGTCGCAGATGGCACACGCTGATGGTCATGGCCGGCGTGCGATGCAGCGGCTCGCCGAAAGCGTCCAAGGACAGGGGCTGGACGTGGAACTGCAGGTCCGGCGTCTCCACCGAGGGAGAGGAACGGGCGAAGGCGCCCATCTGTGAAGGCGCCATGGTGAGCGGGCCGCGCCGCAAAAGCGCGTATTCGGCCGC
Source organism: Pseudomonadota bacterium (assembly GCA_021808285.1). Lineage (GTDB taxonomy): Bacteria > Pseudomonadota > Alphaproteobacteria > Caulobacterales > Caulobacteraceae > Acaudatibacter. The sequence goes on from JAKBBV010000004.1 coordinate 84,453, forward strand.
CATGAGTCCGCGGCGCCAGAGACGGGCATAGAGCTCATTGAGAGTGGGGGCGCCGCGGACAGCAAAGACCGGCCGGATCTGCAGATGGTCCTGAAGGTTCTCGCCGACCCCGGGACGCGGGTGCGACAACGGTATGCCGAGCGCCGCAAGACGCGCGGCGTCCCCGATCCCGGACAGCTCCAGAAGCTGCGGCGTCGACACCGCTCCTGAGGCCAGCACCACCTCGCCCCGACACCTCGCCTGAAATGTCCGGACCTCTCGACCGTCGGCCTGCGACCACTCCACCCCCACGGCCCGCCCCTCAGAGATGAGGATGCGTCGGACGCGCGCGCCGGTTGTGAGCTTGAGATTGGGACGCTTCAGCACCGGCTTGAGGAAGCCCCTGGCCGCACTCCATCTCAGGCCCGCCTTCTGGTTGACCTGAAAATATCCGGAGCCTGAATTGTCGCCGCCATTGAAGTCGGCCGTGGGCAGAATGCCTTCCAGGGCCGCCGCCTCGGCGAAGGCGTCCAGGATCCGCCAGGTCAGGCGGGGATACTCGACTCTCCATTCGCCGCCCTGTCCGTGGGCGTCGTTGGGCGGGGCGATATGGTCCTCCTGGGCGCGAAACAGGGGCAGGACGTCCTCCCAGCCCCACCCCTCCAGCCCTGACTGGCGCCAGCGGTCATAGTCCGCCGCCTGACCGCGCATATAGATCATGGCGTTGATCGCCGAGGACCCGCCGATCACCTTGCCGCGCGGATAGTTCAGGACCCTGCCGTTCAGACCGGGGATCGGCTCGGTGCGGAACATCCAGTCCGAGCGCGGATTGCCGATGGCGAAAAGATAGCCCACCGGGATGTGAAACCAGATCCAGTCATCGCGACCGCCGGCCTCCAGCGCCAGAACACGACAACGCGGGTCCTCCGAGAGCCGATTGGCCAGAACGCAGCCCGCTGAGCCCGCGCCGATGACGATATAGTCGAAAACCTCGGCTTCAGACCGGGCTCGGCCCAAGGACGGCTCCCTGGCGCTCACAGGTCCTGGATCAACCTGGCGGCCCCAAGCGCGGTCCTGTCGCCCAGATAGGGCCCGATGATCTGGGCCCCGATCGGGAGGCCGCCGACGGTTCGCCCCACAGGAACGGAGGTTGCGGGAAGTCCGCCGAAGCTCGCCATGCCCACCCAGGCCAGCTGGTCGTCAAAGGACTCCTCGACGCCATTGATCATCAGTCGGCGCGAGGACCAGTCGCCCTGCGGCGCGATATGGGGAAAGGCGACCGTTCCCAGGACCGGAGCCATCACGACGTCGACCTCCTCGAACACCGCCCGCCACTGCCGGCGCAGATTGGCCTGGATATCCAGGGCCTCGAGATAGGCGTGGGCGTGGGGCGTGTCAGGGCTGGGCGGGGCGCCCCGGCTCATGACGGTCATCAGGATGCGCAGATAGGTCTGATGGGCAAGACCCGGATCCGGCAGGCGCGCGCTCGACCGCGTGACCTGGGCGCCGGCTCTTCGCAGCGCCTCGGCCTTGGCCTCAAGCGCCGCGACGATCTCGCGATCCACAGGCGCCAAGGGATGGCGGGTCAGGAGCAGCACCCTCAGACCCCCGACTTCGGCGATGCGCGACTCCGGCAGAGACAGCCGATAGCCCTCCGCCTCCTCCCCGTCCGGACCGGCCGTGACATCGAGCGCCAGCTCCAGGTCCTCGATCGTCCGGGCCATCGGGCCGACCACCCCCAGCGGCGGCGCCAGCCCGCCCTCGACGCCCGGCGGCTTGTGGCCGGTCTGGGGAACCAGACCATAGCTCGGCTTGTGACCCACCACACCGCAGAAGGCGGCGGGAACGCGTATGGAGCCGCCGATATCGGAGCCAAACTCCAGCGGAACCATGCCGGCGGCCAGGGCCGCGGCGCTGCCGCCTGAGGAGCCGCCGGGCGAGAGGCTCAGATCCAAAGGATTGTTGGTCCGTCCATAGATGGGATTGACGCTCTGCCAATCGCCAAGAAAGGGAGGGACATTGGTCTTGCCGAGGATGACCGCGCCGGCCGCCTTGAGTCGGGCCGCGACCGTGGAGTCGGCCCCGGGGCGATAGTCGCGAAACGGCTCCAGTCCCCAGGTGGTGGGCAGGCCCTCCAGATCGAACGCCTCCTTGATCGTCATCGGCACGCCCAGAAGGGGGCGTCGCTCTCCGCGCGCCAGGGCGGCGTCAGCGGCCAAGGCGGCTTCCCGCGCCCGGTCGAAGTCACGAACCACCACGGCGTTCACCGGGCCATCCAAGGCCTCGATACGGGCCACGGCCTGGTCGAACAGCTCCTCGGCGCTGACCTCGCCATCAGCCAGGGCCCGCGCCATCTCCACGGCGCTGGCCGTCGGATCTTCAAAGCTCATCTGACGTACGCCTCCCAACGCCCGTTCTCGACCCGGAACACATTCATCGGCGCCAGGATTGAAGCAAGCCCTGGCGCGCGATCAGGGCAGCAGAGCGGACCACGCGGGATCCGAGGCCCCAAGCACATAGGGCGCGGGGCGCAGGATGCGGCCTGAGACATCGACCATCCACAGGTGCTCGCCGGCGCCCTCATCCCGGGCGAACATGATCAGACGGCTATTGGGGGCCCAGGTCGGACCCTCGTCCATATAGGCGGAGGTCAGGAGCTTCTCCCCCGACCCGTCGGGGGCCATGACGCCAATGTGAAAGACGTTGCCGGTCTGCTTGGTGAAGGCGATGAGCTTGCCGTCCGGACTCCACACCGGCGTGGTGTAGCGGCCGCCGCCGAAGGAGATCCGGCGCACGTTCGAACCGTCGGCGTTCATCACATAGAGCTCTGGCGAGCCGTCCCGGTTGGAGTTGAAGACGATCTGGCTCCCGTCCGGCGAGTAGCACGGCGAGGTGTTGATGGCCGGGTCCGTCGTCAGCCGCCGGATCGCGCCGCTCGCCAGGGTGAGGGTATAGATGTCGGTATTGCCGTCGCGCACGACCGAAAGGACGATCTTGCCGCCATCGGGCGAGAAACGCGGGGCGAACACCATGCCGGGAAAGTGGCCCACGGCCTCATATCGACCGGTCTCCGTGTTCAAGACATAGATGGCCGACCCGGAGGGCCGAAGCACCATATAGGTGATCTCCTGGCTGTTGGCCGAGAAGCGCGGCGTGTAGACTTCCAGATTGCCGTTGGTGAGGAAGCTGGGATTGGCGCCGTCCTGATCCATGATCTCCAGGCGGCGCGACCGATTGAGTTTGGAGCCGCTCTCGGCCACGAACACCACACGGGTGTCGAAATAGCCGCTCTGTCCGGTGAGCTTCTCATAGACCGCGTCGGCGACCTTGTGGGCCATGCGTCGCCAGTTCTCGGGGGTGGAGGTGAACTGAAGGCCCAGAAGCTGCTGCCCCGCATAGACATCCCATAGGCGAAAATCGACGCGCAGGTGGCCATCCGCATCCTCGGTGACCTGACCATCCAGAAGCCCCTGAGCGCTCAGCGCCTTCCAGGCGTCGAAATCCGGCTGCACGTTCACGTTCGGAACGGCCTTTGGAAAGCTCGCCGGGTCGAGCGGCCGGAACAGGGCGGAACTCGCCAGATCCGACGAGATGACCTGCTGAATTTGCGTGGCCAAGGCGGGCCCGGAGAAGACAGGGATAGCGATCGGCAGGGGCTGGGTGGCGCCCTGGTCGACATTGACGACGATCTCGGCGCGCGCCGGCGCCGCCGCCAGCTGTGCAAGGCCGCAGGCCGCGGCGAGCAGAAGCGGCAGGAGGGCGGTTCGGTTCATATTCATTCGCCTCGTCTCACCTTTCGTAGAGATCACTCATTGGCGCAGGCCTTCTTGGCGTCGAAGATGACCTTGAAGGCCTTGCCGCGATAGGCCAGGGCATAGGGCTCGGCCTGGCCCACGGCGTCCAGAGCGCGACGGGCCGCGACGGCGACCGATGGGTTGGAGGCATTCTCGCGCCCGCCGGCATCGGCGCGGCCGATAAGCCTTCCGTCGAGGCCGACCGTGAAGCTGACCGGTATCACGACGGTCTCGTCGAGACTGCAGGTCTTGTTCCAGAGACGGTTCAGAAGCTGGGAGAGACCCGCCACGTCGCTGGCCGAGACGCCCTGACCGGCATCGGGACGGGCCTGAAGCGCCGTTTCCGCCTGGGTCGGGCCGCGCGCGGCGAAGGCGGGCCTTTGCGGCTGGGGATGGTGCGAACGCGAGACGTCCGCCGCCAGGGCGTCCAGGCTGAAGGAATCATAGCGCGGCTGCGGCCGGGGTCTGGGCTGGGGGGTCGGGCGGGCGATGGCCTTTGGAGCCGGCGGCAGGGGCTTGGGGGCCATTCGCGGTCGCGGCCGCGGTTCAGCGGTCGCCGCGGGGGGCGAGGGGGGCTTTGCCGCCGGAACGGGAGTTTCCGTCTGGGCGTGCTGCGCCTTTTCAGCCTGCTCGGCCTGGGTCTCGCCCGCGCCCGGTGCGTGGGAGATGATCGTGATCGGCACGGCCTGTCCGCCGAGCGGCGGCGGGAAAGGGGTCCAGAGCAACAGCACGATCACGGCCATGTGCAGGAACGCGGCGCCGGCCAGGGCCGGGACGCGGCTGTCCTCGCGACGGTAGCCCGCGCTTCTCATGGCGCCGACGGAACACCCGGCGACTGCCCATGCAGGGCGCCCGAGTCAGGCCCGCCCGTATCGGTGATCAGGTCGATGGAGGTGAAGCCGGACTGGCTCAGGCTGGCCATGACCTGGGCCACCAGGGCATAGGGCGCGCGACCATCCGCCCGAACATAGATCGGCTTGGAATAGGCCGCGCCCGCGGCGCTCCTCAGCTCATCGGCGAAGCCCGAAAACGGCGTTTCCGTCTGACCGATGAAGATACGGCCGTCGGCGCGGACCGAGACGGTGATGGGCTGGGTCTGATCCTGGAGCGACGAGGCCTCGGTCTTGGGGAGTTGCAGGGGAACCCCCGCCGTCAAGAGGGGCGCGGAGATCATGAAGATGATCAGCAGCACCAGCATGACATCGACCATGGGCGTGACGTTGATCTCGGCCAGCGCCCCGCGCCGGCCCCGGCGGGCGCGGCCCCGGCGGCGACCCGCGGCGAAGGCGTCGTGAACGGAGAGCGCCATGGTCAGGCCTGGCGTCGCTCGGCGATCCGTCTCTGGATCGCGGTGACGAGATCGTCCGCGAAGCCCTCCAGTCGACCGGAAAACTTGCCCGCGTCGGTGGAAAACTTGTTGTAGGCGACATAGGCGGGAATCGCGGCAGCCAAGCCGATGCCCGTCGCGAACAGGGCGTTGGCGATCGCTGGAGCGACCACGGCGAGATTGGTGTTCTTCGACAGGGCGATGGCTTGGAAGGCATGCATGATGCCCCAGACCGTACCGAAGAGACCGACGAAGGGCGAGGCGGTGGCGACGATGGCGAGGCTCCCCAGACCCTCCTCGACCCTCTGACTTTCACGAGCCACCACGGTGTCGAGCACCCGGTCGATTCGCTGGACGAGGAAGGCCGCCTGGGCGTCCGCCTGGCTCCCGGACAGCAGCCCCTTGGTGCGCGCCTCCCGCCACTCCGCCAGAGCCGCCTGCAGCATCCGCGGGAGGGCGTGAGCCGGACGTTCCCCCGCCGAAGCGGCCACCTCTTCCAGGGGCTTGCCGGAGTTGACCTCATCCTCGAAACGATCCGCCGCGCGCCCCAGGGCGCCCAGACGGACGAGCTTGTCGATAATGATCGTCCACGACCAGAGCGAGGCCGCGATGAGGCCGACCAGGATCAGCTTGACGACCAGGTCGGCGTTCAGAAACAGGCTGATGGGAGAGAAGGTGTCGGGGGTGATCGCCGCCGTCGGATCCATGCTTTGCGCCTTATCGGTTCGAAGGGCTGCGCATGCCGCGCGCCGATGGTGAAACTATGGCCACGCTTCGCCTTTCCGATCCGTTGCGAACCGAGGCGGCCACAGCGCCGCAAAGGTGAGAACGCCCTATTCGAGCAACGGTCTCAATGTCGCAGCCAGATCCGCAGGCAGTCGCCGGGCCGTCCCCTTGTCAGTGATGCACACAACCTCCACCTCCGCCATCGCGATTGCTTCACCGTGTCGCTCGATCCGCTGAGAGATCAACATCCGCGCGCCCTTCATCTCGCGCCAGGCCGTGGCCACCTCAAGGACGTCGTCGATGCGCGCGCTCCTCTGAAAACGGACATCGAGCCGCGTCACGGCGAAGGCGCAGGGGTCGGCGCGGGCCAGCAACTTTGCGTGTTCCAGCCCCACAGACCGAAGGAACTCCGTCCGGCCGCGCTCGAAGAACCGGACATAGCTCGCATGATAGACGAGACCGGTGAAGTCGGTGTCCTCGTAGTAGACGCGCACGCGAAGGCGATGCTCATGTCCAACGCGGCGTCCGTCGAGGGTCTCGCGGTCGCGAGTGTCGATCCTGGCTTGCGCGGGAACCGAAGCCGGGGTTTCAGGGGTCGTCATCGAACAGCCCGCTCTGCGCCGCCTCCGGCGGGGCCGCCGGCGCCGTCAGGCCCAGGTGGGCGTAGGCGAGCGCACAGGCGACCCGGCCCCGCGGCGTGCGCTGGATGAAGCCCTGCTGCAGGAGAAAGGGTTCGATGACGTCCTCGACCGCATCGCGCGCCTCGGCCACGGCGTGCGACAGCGTCTCCACCCCCGCTGGCCCACCCCCGTAAAGCGTGATCAGGGCGCGCAGATATCTGCGATCGAGGGAGTCGAGACCCAGCTCATCCACCTCCAGCCGCGCCAGACCCCGCGCGGCGCACGGACCGTCCAGACGCAAGGCGCCTTCCGCGGCGGCGAAGTCACGCACGCGGCGCAGCAGCCGCCCGGCCACGCGCGGCGTTCCACGGGCCCGGCCGGCGATCTCTCGGGCGCCGTCCTCGGTGAGGTCGAGGCCCAGCTTGCGGCTGGCCTGAGCCACCACCCGGGTCAGCTCCTCAGGGGAATAAAACTCGAGACGCACGGGGATGCCGAACCGATCGCGCAGGGGGGTGGCCAGCAATCCCGCCCGCGTCGTCGCCGCCACCAGGGTGAAGGGCGAGAGCTCAATGCGCACGCTGCGCGCCGAGGGCCCCTCCCCGATCACCAGATCGAGGGCGTGATCCTCCATGGCGGGATAGAGAATCTCTTCGACCTGCGGGGCCAGGCGATGGATCTCGTCGATGAACAGCACGTCCTTGGGCTCGAGATTGGTCAGGATCGCCGCCAGGTCGCCCGCCTTGGCCAGGACGGGGCCGGAGGTGGCGCGAAAGCCGACGCCGAGCTCCCGCGCGACGATCTGGGCCAGGGTCGTCTTGCCGAGCCCGGGCGGGCCGAACAGCAGAACGTGGTCGAGCGCCTCGCCGCGCGAGCGAGCGCCGTCGATGAAGATTCGCAGATTGGCCTTGGACTGCTCCTGGCCGACAAATTCCGTCAGGGTCTGGGGCCGCAAGGCGCGATCGTGAGGGGCCGCCGCCGCCTCGCCTGGCGCGGGTTCGGCGGACACGATCCGGCTCACCGCCCAAGCTCCTTGAGAGCCGCCTTGATCAGGACCGCCTCGCTCGCCTCGCCGCCCAGCCGTTCAAGCGCCTGATCCACCACGCGCCGCGCCTGAGCCTCGGCCACGCCCAGACCCATCAGGGCCGCCACAGCCGACCCGCTCACCGCCGGCGGCCCGTCGATCGCCGCCATGCTCTCACCGCGACCCGCGTCGAGACCGGCCCCCGCTCCGGGCAGGATCCTGTCGCGCAGCTCGGTGACGATGCGCAGCGCCAGTTTGGGTCCGACGCCGTTGGCCCGGGCCACCGATGCCTTGTCGCCGCGACCCGCCGCCGCCGCGAGCTCGCCAGGGGTCAGGACATCGAGCACGCCGAGCGCCGCCTTCGGCCCTACGCCCTGGACCGTCTGAAGCACCACGAAGGCCGCCCGCTCCTCCCGCGTGGGGAACCCGTAGAGCTTCATTCCCGCGGCTTCCGTCCACTGGGTCTCCACATGCAGCACAACCTCGTCCCCCACCGGGGGCAGCCGGGCGAGGGTGCGGGAGCCGCAGCGGGCCACATAGCCCACTCCGCCCACATCGATGAGCGCCTCCTCCTCGCCGATCTCGGCGATCTGACCTCGCAGACGACCGATCACGCGCCGGACCCGAGGCTACGGGCCTCCAAAGTCCGCGCTGTGCGGGCGTGGGCGTGGGTGATGGCCACGGCCAGAGCGTCGGCGGCGTCGGCGGTGGGCTTTCCCGCCAGGGGCAACAGCCGGGCGACCATGAAGGCCACCTGGTCCTTGTCCGCGCCGCCAGCCCCGACCACGGCCTTTTTCACCAGGCGCGCGGCATATTCGGCGACCGGGAGCCCGGCGCGGGCCGGCGCCAGCATGGCCGCCGCGCGGGCATGACCCAGCTTCAGTGTGGAGGCGCCGTTGGCGGTGACGAAGACCTCCTCCACAGCCGCCTCCTGCGGATCATGCGCGTCGATCACCTCGCTCACTCCGGTGAGAAGCGCAAGAAGTCGCTCGGCCAGGGTCAGCCGCTCCGGAGGCGAGACCACGCCATGAGCCACATGGGAGATCCGCGCGCCCTCAACGCGGATCACACCCCAGCCCGTGCGGCGGAGTCCGGGATCCAGTCCAAGAATGCGAATCGTCCGGTCCATGGCGGAGACAGCGTCGCCGATCCCGCGTCCGGACGCAAAGCGTGCGGAGCTGACGCCCAGGCGCGTCCGCGCTCACCCCTGGAGGCGGGCGAATTCCGCCTCGTCTATATCCGCATTGGTCCAGACGCTCTGGACGTCGTCGTCATCTTCCAGCGCGTCGATCAGTTTCAGCAGCGCCGCGACATCCTCTCCGGACACCGGCGTATCGGTCTTGGCCTTCCAGACCACCGCGGCCGACGCCGCCGGCCCCAGGGCGGTCTCCAGGACCTCCGCCACCGCATTCAGATCCTCGAAGGCGGTGAAGATCACGTGCTCGGTCTCGCCGGGCTCCACATCCTGCGCGCCCGCCTCGATGGCCGCCTCCATCAGCGTCTCTTCCGAGGCCGCCGACAAGGGATAGACGATGCGGCCCAGCCGCTCGAACATGAAGGATACGGCCCCGGTCTCGCCGAGATTGCCGCCGTTCTTGTTGAACACCGAGCGGACATTGGCGGCGGCGCGATTGCGGTTGTCGGTCAGAGCCTCGACGATCATTCCCACCCCGCCTGGCCCGAAGCCCTCATAGCGGATCTCTTCAAGACTATCGGCCTCGCCGCCCTGAGCCTTCTTGATGGCCCGGTCGATATTGTCCTTGGGCATGGACTCGGCCTTGGCGTTGGCGATGGCCAGTCTCAGGCGCGAATTGGCGGCCGGATCGGGCAGTCCCTGGCGCGCCGCTATGGTGATGTCCCGCGACAGCTTGGAGAACAGCTTGGAGCGCGCCTTGTCTTGCTTATCTTTGCGAAACTGGATGTTCTTGAATTTGGAGTGGCCGGCCATGGGTCCCGATCAGGGTATGTGGAGAGGTCGGCTCCATAGCGCCGCAATGCCGGTCGCGCCAGATTTCCGACGTGAGATCACGCGACAGGCGCGCTTGACTGAGTGCGGGATGAGGACCGGACGATGAGCTTTGACGATATTCCCTACTCCGAGACCGAAGACGAGCCGCAGCTCTTCTCGGCCCAGGCCGGCGCCGGGTCGCGCCCGTCCGCGATTCAGGCCCTGGCGGCCCTGGCCCTCGGCGCCGCAGCCTTTGGCGCGGCCGCGATCGGCGCGCTCGCCATTGGCCGCCTGGCCATTGGCCGAATGAGGGTGGGTCGCCTCGATGTCGAACACCTGTGGATCGGCCGGGTCGAGGGTCCTGGAGCAAAGCGGCTCCTCGACGCGGAGTCCTGAGCCTCACCGCCTCAAAGGGTTGCTGAAGCGGAAGGCCCTGGCCGTTGGAGCAGACGGTCCAGACAGGGTTCAGGGACCGGAAGACGCGGGAACCGGCATGCAGACCAGGATCACCTCGCGGGCGGCCCTGTCGAAGATCAGGGCGGAGCACCCCGCCAGAGCCGCGCGCCCGATCACCAGCGAGTAGCCGGGCGGGCCCTCGCGACGCCTTGGGTGCACGACGATGTCGGCGGCATCGACGCCGCGATCCGCGATGGCTTCCGCATCCCCCAGGTCGGCGACCCGGACCTGCATCTGGGACACCCGCAGCGGGCCGATGGGCAGGGCTTTGGCCAGATCCATGCGCCGCGTCGGCCTGAGAACGCCAAAGGTCACCGGCGTCTCGCTCACCTGATCCGCAAGTTTGCCGCCATAGGCTGACGCGATCTGCGCCGCGGCGGCGGCGGAGGCCAGATTGTCTGGCCGGTCCAGATCCCATTGCGCAAAAACGGTTCTGCCGCCGAGGCTCAGGGCCACACCCAGAGCATGATCGGCGCTCTCCGCCATGGGCAGCGCCACCGCCGTCTCGCCGGGTTTGGGTGTCGACAGGGGGAAGACCACGCGGCCCGCGGGCAGGGCTTCGGGACCGATCACCGCGTCAACCCCTACCGCCAGGGCCGTGGAAAACCACAGGGCCGGCGTTCGCGAACCCACCCCATCAACCTTCCAGGCAATCCGCCCGACATGGCCGGGGAGCCTCACGACGCCGATCCGGGCCGCCCCGGACCCCTCCGCGCGCAGACCAAGGCGGGCGACCAGGCCGGGGTCCAGCACCGGATAGGCAAACCCCACGGGGCTCACCCGCAGACGGACGGGGATCCCTTGGACCTCGCCGGCGATGACAGCGTCGGAGGGAAGAACCAGGGGAGGCGCCGTCGCCGCCGGCGCCGCCCTGGCGAGGCAGGTCAGAACGAGCCCCAGGACCCCTGCCCCGCACGCCCCTGTCCGACGACGCCCAGCCATCACCTCGACGCGAGTCTCATCCCGGCACGGCCTCGCTCAGGCGCCCGCCGACGCGGATGGGGGCGATGAGCTGCGCCAGGCCAGAGCCCGCTCTGGTCTCCACAAGCACGCCGCAGACCGTCGCGGCCCCTTCGGCCGGCTTGTAGCGGCCGCCTGAGATCCGCGTGGTGAAGCGCCGCAGCGGTTCGTCCTTCTGGTTGCCGATGACGCTGTCATAGTCGGCGCAGGCCCCCGCGTCGGTCTGGTAAGCGGTCCCGCCGGGAAGGATCTGAGCATCGGCTGTCGGCACATGGGTGTGGGTGCCGACGACCAGGGTGGCGCGGCCATCGCAGAAATGTCCCATGGCCATCTTTTCGGACGTCGCCTCGGCGTGCATGTCGACGACGATCGCATCGGCGGCTTCGCCCAGGGGACAGGCGGCGAGTTCGCGGTCCACGGCCGCGAAGGGATCGTCGAGCGCGTCCATGTGCACACGCCCCAGCAGGTTCACCACCAGGATGCGGCGCCCGTCCGCCAGATCGAACAGCTGAGCGCCCCGACCCGGCGCCTGGGCCAGGGGGGGATAGTTGAGCGGCCGGATCAGGCGAGGCTCGCGCACGATATAGGTGAGGGCCTCCCTTTGATCCCAGGAGTGGTTGCCGAGCGTCAGGCAGTCCGCCCCGGCGTCGAAGAGCTCGCGCGCCGTCGCCTCGGTGACCCCGAAGCCCGCCGCCGCGTTCTCCGCATTGACGATCACGAAGTCGAGCCCGAGTCGACGACGCAGGCCCGGCAGGTGCTCGGCGAGACCCTCGCGGCCCGCGCGCCCGACGACATCTCCAAAAAAGGCGATCTTCATGTGAAGAGCCTATACCCGGTTTCCGTCAGGATCGCGTCCAGGCGCGCATCGTGGCTCGCCATGGGAATGTTCGCCGCCTCCTGACCGGAAAAGGCGAGGCCGACGGCGAGGGGACGGGGTCCCGCCTGGCGCAGGGCCGCCAAGGTCCGATCGTAATATCCGCCGCCATATCCCAGGCGTCCGCCCTGAGCGTCAAAGCCCAGCAGGGGAACCAGGAGCAGGTCCGGACGTCTTGCCGGGGCCTCCGGCGGCGGCCCATCAATCCCCGCGAGATCAGGAACATGACGCGCCCGATCACCCGCCTCACGGAACACCAGGGGTCCGCGCTTTTGCACGACCACGGGCAGGAGGGCGACGGCGCCCAGGGCGGCCAGGCGGTCAAGCACCGGGCCGGGATCGAATTCTCCGCCCATCGGGCGATAGGCGGCGACGAAGCGCGGCGCCGGGACCGGCGGACGGAAGACCGCCGCCGCCAGGCGCGCCGCGGACAGGCGATCGACATCCAGGGCTTCGCGCCTGGCGATGAGCTCGCCGCGCAGTCGGCGCTTGGCCGAACGCATCTCAAGATCGGTCACAGGCGTCGGGCGTTCTTCCGCTGGGGCCAGGTGCGGCGTAGAGGGGCGGGGTGACGGGCGCCGCGAAGCCGTGAGGGCGGTTTAAATCCCCTCGGACCTGGATGACCAGGTGGGCGCCGTGTGACCAAAACCACGATTTCGGTCAGGGACAGCTCCCGAATGAGGTGATTAAGGTCCCCGGGATTTGAAGCCATCGACGCGAGACGCAGTCATCCCGTCATGGACGCTTTTAGGCCCTGCCCGGCGCAGGCTCAAGCGGGACGTGGCCATGCCGCGCGTCCCCCGGCGTCGCGCCACGGGAATCGCATTTGAAAAAGAGTATGTAGCGCGAAGGGGCGAACGGGATTCTTTAGGTCGGCGGCTCATGCAGGAGGCGTCGATGTTATGGCTGTCGCGGTGCTTTTCGGATGTTCCGGATC
>JAKBBV010000036.1 GCA_021808285.1 Pseudomonadota bacterium
CGGCTCGGGCCCGGGGCGTCGTCCGGGAGATCATCATTTTTGATCCGGACGTCTCGGTGCGGGCGCGATCCGCGGCCCTGGGCTTCGCCGATCGCGTCGCCGCCAGCGCCGCCGACGCCGTCAACGGCGCCGACCTCGCCATCTTCGCCGCGCCGCCCTTGTCCATCGCGCCCGCCATTTGCGAGGTCGCGGACGCCTTCGCCCGGGGCGCCACGGTCACGGACGTCGGGTCCGTCAAATCGGCGGTGGTCGAAGGGGTGGGCGGCCTGTCCCGCGACGATCTCCATATCATTCCCGGACACCCCATAGCCGGCGCCGAGAACTCCGGGCCGGACGCGGGGCGGGCAGGACTATTTCAGGGCCGCTGGACCATCCTGACGCCGGACACGCAGCGTCAGGACGAGCCCTATAAGCGCGCGCTGGTCAGGCTCACAGCCTTCTGGGAAGCGCTCGGAGCTCAAGTTGAGCTCATGGATGACCGCCATCATGATCTTGTCCTCGCAGTCACCTCGCACCTGCCGCACCTGATCGCTTACAACATCGTCGGCACGGCGGCGGATCTGGAGACCGTCACCCGCAGCGAGGTGATCAAATACTCCGCCGGCGGCTTTCGTGATTTCACCCGCATCGCCGCTTCGGACCCAGTGATGTGGCGCGATGTCTTTCTCGCCAATAAGGATGCGGTGCTGGAGATCGTGGGTCGCTTCACCGAGGACTTGCAGGCCTTGTCCCGCGCCATCCGTTGGGGCGAGGGCGACAAGCTTCAAGAGCTGTTCACACGCACACGAGAAATCCGCCGCGGGGTCATTGCCGCCGGACAGGAGACCGCTGAACCCAATTTCGGTCGCGAGCACGGGGTGGGATAGCGACCTGCCGCCAACGGACCCTTTCCTAAGACGCCGCAATCCGCCTGCGAGCGGACGACGTCAGGCCGAGCCAGAGCGCGAGCCCCACCGCCGGCAACCCCAGCGCCGCCGCCAAAAGGTAGAACAGTCCATAGGCCTCGATCAGGCTTCGCCCGTGGGACAGATGCTCGACCAGGAGGCCCGAGAACCCTTTGAGGGTCTTGCCCGTCCAGGTGAGCACCGAGGTCAACAAGGCATATTGGGTGGCCGTATAGCCCAGGCTCGTGAGGCCGGACATGTAGGTGACAAGCGCCACTCCGGCATAGCCCATCGCGAGCGAGTCGAAGGTCATGATGGCGGCGAAGGCTGAGATCTTGAGAGACCCAAGCTCAAGCAGCGCGTAGTCGCCTCCGTGCGCGGCCAGAAGCGCGAAGGCCGCCACAGCGAGCGGCTGGACAATCCCGCCGAGGATCAAGCTGCGCATGACCCCGATACGCAGCGTTGAGAGCCCACCGAGAGCGACCCCGGCAAGCGACCCGACCAGCCCGACGGTGGCGCGCACGGCGACGATGGTCGGCTTGTCGATATGCAAGGCGCGATAATAGGGCAGGCTCATCGGGCCGCGCACATAATCGCTCAGATGGTAGAGGGTGATGAGGCCCAGAATGAGGGCGGCGAGGGCCGCTCCATGCGTCTTCAGAAAGGCCAGAAAGGGACCGATCACCGCATCCGCCGCCCCTTGGGCTGGCCTGCCTCTCGCCGCCCGATCGTGGGCCTCGATGGCTCTGTCCGCCTCCTCCGGTTCCTGTGCGGCCAGGCTGGCGATCACGCCCACCGCCATAAGCAGACCATAGAGGGCATAGGCCAGCGGCCAGCCCACGGCCTGGGCCAGCAGCAGGATCAGCGCCTCGGTGGCGACCAGAGCGCCGCGATAGCCCAAGCTGTAGGCCGAGGTGAGCAGGCCAAGCTCCTCGCCGTCAGCGGCGATCTCGATCCGCCAGGCGTCGATAACCGTATCCTGGGCCGCGGCCGAGATCCCGGCCAGAAGTCCGAAGCCGACCAGCATCGCGAGATGTGTCCGGGGATCGCACGACGCCATCCCAACCAGACCGATGCCGACGCCGATCTGGGTGATCAGCATCCAGCTCCTTCGGCGCCCCAGGCCGCCAAGCAGGGGGGCGGGGATCCTGTCGACGACAGCGCCCCAGAGGAACTTCACCGAATAGGTCAGGCCTATCCAAGACAGAAATCCGATCAGGGCCAACCGCACTCCAGCCTCATCCAGCCAAAGTCCCAGCGTGTTGCCGATCAGCATAAACGGCAGGCCGGACGAGAACCCCAGAGCCAGCATGACCGCAACCTTGGGTCGGGCGAGAGCGCGTAGGACCTCCAGCGCGGGATGGGGAGCGGATCCAGGGCCGTGGCTTCCAGTCTTGGAGATCATCCCGCGAATCTGAGGCGCCTCGCGCGTCACGTCCATCGCGGTCGGCGAAAGGCCGTCAGAGCAAGGCTGAAATCGCGGCGAGCCGACGTCCATAGGTATGGTCGGCCAGGACCCGGCGCCGTCCCCGGTCCGCTAGCGCCGAGGCGAAGGCCGGCTCGGT
Source organism: Pseudomonadota bacterium (assembly GCA_021808285.1). Taxonomy (GTDB): domain Bacteria; phylum Pseudomonadota; class Alphaproteobacteria; order Caulobacterales; family Caulobacteraceae; genus Acaudatibacter. Next base: position 2,450 of record JAKBBV010000036.1, read on the forward strand.
GCGCAGCCGCGCATCGTGATCGTTGAGTTCCGCCGCGTCGCGCCAGACCAGGACTTCACGACCCGGCTCGAAGCAGCGCGTGAGGTCGGGCTGATCGTCGGTGATCAGGGCTGAGCCGGCAAGCAGCGGGGCGAAGTTGCGCTGATTGAGGCCGGAGAGGACATGCGACTCGTTTCGGATGTTGAGGGACGCCAGATGAGCGCCATACAGCAGCCGCAGAGTCGTGGATGAAACGCGCCTGGCGCGCCGGTGATGATGGGCGCCATCCTCAGCGCTCCAGCCCGGACCGATCAGCGTCAAGGGCTGGATGACCTCAGAGACAATCGCGCGCCTGTGCGGCGTGGGGTTCGCCGCGAAGATCGTGTCCCGGATGCGATGTCGTCGCCAGGGCCAGTCTCCCGAGGGATCAGCGGCATGCGGAAGAAACACAGCCTGGGCGCGAAAGCCCAGTCGCCGGTGGCGGGCCTCAAGCCCGGAGTCTGTATAGGCGACGACATCGTACAGCGCGGCGGCGGCTGCGGCGGAAGCGTCGAACATGTCGCCGACCCAACCGACCAGCGGCGGACGAGCCGGAAGCTCCGCGACCGCCTGGAGAATCGGCAGGGGGGCGTGAAAGCCGCCGATCACCAGGATGAGGTCGGGTCGCGACCGTCTGACGCGTCGGACCAGGCTGGCGGAAAACGGTCCAGCCAGACTGGCTTCCACGCCCGTCGCCAGCCAGGGCCGCCGCACAAAGGCCACGCGGACCTCGTGGCCCTCCGCCCGCCAAGCGCTCGCCGCCTCTTCCAGCCAGTGGGTGACGCTGCCGGACCTCCCAAGAAGCAGGAGCCTCACTGGCGCGATGCGGCTGAAGGATGGTCGGTAGGGCGGGCATGGGCTTTGTTCCACGCCGCACCCTCCACGCGAATCAGGTCGACCAGGTTGCCCATGACGAGGTTCGCGTCGACGAGGTGCAGCCCCCAGTTCTGCTGCACCTTCCCATCAAGGATTGTCTCGCCGGGGATTGTCTGGGCCCGGCGTGCGGCGGAATCGGCCTGGATGTGCACTGAGAGATAGTTGAAGCCGTCTCGGGACACGCATTGGCCGACCAACAGCCCGGGCAGGGAGACAAAAGGCGTCTGGATGTCCTGGGTTCGATCCCAGACCGGCAGCGGGGCCATCGACCCCACGCCCTCCGGAAGGCGCGTGGCGAAGTAGGGCTTCAAGGGTCCCGGTCCGCCGGCCGGATTCGCCGGATTCACACAGGCGGCGATGAGACCCGTGGCCTCAAGCCGAGGCCGGCCGAACAGGGAGTTGGGCGGCGGTGGGTTCGTATCAAGGAACGAGGCGAAAGCCATGACGCAGCCCGTCTCGGCCGCGTCTCGGCAGAGGGGGACGAAGCGAAACGCGCCGCCGACGCGCCTGTAGGTTGGAACCAGGAGGTCGGTGCCCATCAGAATGGCCGAAACGAGCTTGGCCTGGTCGCGCTCGCCGTCGATCTTCCGGGCGATGAGCGCGGTGAGAATCCCCGCGCCTTGGGAGTGTCCGATCAGGACGACACCGCGACCGTGATTGGCCTCCTTGAGATACCAACTCCAGGCCGCCGCCACATCCTCATAGGGCGTCTCCAGACGGGGTCCCTCAGCCCCGTGCAGGGGATGACCCCGAAGGGCGGCGTCGAGCGCCGTCAAGGTCACCTGCCGGTAGACAGGGGCATAGAGTCGGCAGACGGCGCCCAGGCGGGCGAATTGCTGTCTGACCGCATTGATCTCATCCGGCCCGGGCCTTGGATCGGCGAGAACGCCGGGATCGTGGGAAACGGTGGGATAGACGTAGAAGCAGTCGATCGGCGGGTCCGGATCCGCCTTAAACGGCTCGACCTGGACCGAACCATTCGCCAGCACCGCCGTGGAGGTAAGATCGGCGTCGCAGGCGTTGGGCCGCAGATCTGGCCGGCACAGCCAGGAACTCGCCTTGGCGTAGTCGGGAGCCGGCGGATCGGCCCAGCCCGGCGTCGACGCCGAGAGAAGCAGAACGCCAACCATTCCAAGCACCGTCATCGGGCGGCCTATCCGCCGCTTTTCGCCGGTTTTCATGACTGGCCGCTCCCCAGCTTATTTTTTTCGCCCCACGGGGCGAGCTTAAGGGGACTTCCCTGCGGGGCGCCAGAGCCGCTTGACGCCCACATTGACGCCGTCTTCACCCAGGGGCGCGCGCCTCAAGTCGGCCCCAGCGTCAGTGACGCCGCTTCACCCAGGCCTCGCCTTCGGCCTGTACGATCTCGGCGAGGTTTCCCATGGCCAGGTTCGCGTCAATCAGATGCAGACCCCAATTCCGCAAAATGTGTCCGTCAACATTCACGTCTTCGGGGATCGTGTGGGTTCGCACACCAGAGGCGTCGGCGTTCACCCGGATCGAGAGATAGTTGAACTGGGGCGTCGAGACGCAGGTCGCGCTGAGGAGACCGGGAAGGGTCACGAACGGGGTCGTCAGGGTCTTGCCCCTGGCCCAGGTGATCTGCGGCGTGGCTGAGAGTGTGACGGAAGGCCCGTTCACTGGGAAATAAGGCTCCAGGGCTCCCGCCCCACCGGCGAGACTGGCGGGATTGACGCAAGCCGCCGCCATGCCCGGCGCCGGCGCATCGGGGAGCCCGAACAGCGAGTCCGGCGGCGGGGGAGAGGTCTCGCGGAAGGAGGCGTAGGCGATCACACAACCGACCTGATCAGCGGCATGACAGAGGGCAATAGACTTAAAGTCGCCGCCCACATCCGATCCCTTGGGAACGACCAGATTGGTCCCCATGAGGATCGCCGAGACGAAGCGCTTCTGGTCCGCCTTGCCGTCGATCTCCTTCCTTATCAGATCGGTGAGCAGCAAAGAGCCTTGAGAGTGGCCGACGAGCACGACGCCACGCCCGTGATTGGCGTTCGCCAGGTACCAAGCCCAGGCATCGCGAACATCATCATAGGGAGTGCGCAGGTCCGGCCCGGTCGAACCGGTCAGGGGGTGACCCTGCATGGCGGCTTGAAGGGCCGTGAGGGTGAACTGGCGATAAAGCGGCGCATAAAGACGGCAGCTTGAACCCAGACGGGCGAATTGCTGCTTCACCACATTGAGCTCAGCCGGCTCGGCCTTCATGGTCGCCAGAACGCCAGGATCCCTGGAGACCGTGGGGTAGACATAGAAACAGTCGATCGGCGCGTCCGGGCTGGCCTTGAATTGCTGAATCCGCGTCGATCCATCCGCGGCGACCACGGTCGCCGTCAGATTCACATCGCAGGCATTTGGGTGGATATCCGGTCGGCAAAGCCAGGTAGACGGGTAGACATAGTCGTTGGGCGCGGGTTCCGATGGAGCCTGAGCCGAGGCGCCGCCCGCACTGGCGGCAAAAGCGAGGAGCGTCGCCGCAGCAAGGACCCGCAGACATCTCACGGCGTTTCCCTCTTCGTCATGGCCACCACGCAAGGGGCTGAAGCCTATCTCCCTGAGGGTTTCCGAGGCGAGGCTTGAGCGCCCCCCGCACGCGTCAGGGACATCTTACGGATGTCGGCATCCATCCTTACGCCACCTTCACGCGAGCGGCCGCCTCGGGCAGGTCCCCGCCAAAGGCGCGCTGATAGAACTCGGCCACCGTCGGGCGCTCCAGTTCGTCGCATTTGTTCAGAAAGGTGACCCGGAAGGCGAGCGCGATGTCGCCGGCGAAAATCTCTGCGTTCTGGGCCCAAGTGATGACTGTCCGCGGGCTCATCACCGTGGAGATGTCGCCGTTCATGAAGGCGTTGCGGGTCATGTCGGCGACGCGCACCATGGCCGCGATCTGCCGCCGCCCCTCCGCAGTCGTCGCGTAGCTCGCCACCTTGGCGAGCACGATCTCGCTCTCGACCTCATGGCTGAGATAGTTGAGCGTGGTGACAATGGACCAGCGGTCCATCTGGCCCTGATTGATCTGCTGGGTTCCGTGATAGAGGCCGGTGGTGTCGCCGAGCCCGATCGTGTTGGTGGTTGAGAAGAGGCGGAAAAACGGGTTCGGACGGATGACCCGGTTTTGATCCAGAAGGGTGAGGCGTCCCTGGGCCTCAAGGACCCGTTGAATGACAAACATCACGTCAGGGCGGCCGGCGTCGTATTCGTCGAAGACAAGCGCCATGGGACGCTGAAGGCACCACGGCAGCATGCCTTCGCGAAACTCGGTGACCTGCTTACCCTCCTTGAGAACGATGGCGTCCTTGCCCACAAGGTCGATGCGACTGACGTGACTGTCGAGATTCACCCGGATCATCGGCCAGTTGAGGCGCGCGGCGACCTGTTCGATATGGGTCGATTTTCCCGTCCCGTGATAGCCCTGGACCATGACGCGGCGATCGAAGGCGAAGCCGGCGCAGATAGCCAGGGTGGTCTGAGGGTCGAATCTATAGGCCTCGTCCACGTCTGGCACATGGCTGTCCCGTCGCGAAAAAGCCGGAACCCGCATGTCGGAATCCACCCCGAATATGTCGCGAACGGACACGCTCTGACCTGGCGTGAGGGCGAGGAGATCCTCGTCGGCGAGGGGATCGGAGGGCTTGGGCATAATCAGTCCTTAGCGCCGCCTGCAGCGCCTTTCAAATGGCTTGGATCAGTGCGCATTGTTCAGACCCGTTTCGCCTTCTGCAACGTCTTATAGGCGCGAAGCACGCGCTGTAGCTTGGCCTCGGCCGAGCGGTCGCCGCCATTGGTGTCCGGGTGACAGAGCTTGACCAGTTCCAGGTAGCGGGTGCGGATCACGGCGGCCTCGGCGGCCACATCCAGGTCCAGGTCGTCAAGCGCGGCGCGTTCGAGTTTGCCCACAGCGGGTGCGCGGGCGCCGGGCGCGGCGGCCGGCGAATCTCCGAAGATGCCGAAGGCGTCGCGAAACGCGCCTCGCGTTCCGGCCGCCTCGCGGTTGCGGGCGCCGGACTTGAATGACCAGGTCGGCCGGCCTCCCGTGGCCTGTTCCTCCGCTATCCGGCGGGTCACCTCGCCTTCGCTAAGTCCGGCGAAGTAGTTCCAGTTTCGATTGTACTCGGCTGCATGGGCAAGGCAGAACCAGTAGGGCTCACCCTGGAGGTCAGGTGAGCGCGGCGCCCGCGCGGTGGCCGCCTGCCGGCAGCCCGCGTGGTCGCAGGCGCGCTCGCCTGGCTGTGACGAGGTCCCGCGCGTCGGCTCTTCCGGAGGCTGGGGCGGCCGCACCCGGATGTCGACGAAGCGGGGTCGGTATCTGAAGGCACCCGGCATGGACCCAGTTTGGGCGCCTCAGGGCGAGAGTTCAAGAATTGACAGAGGGGTTGATCGTCAGTCTTGCTAGGGGAATGGGACGCGTGACCGAAGCCGTCAGGACTATCCTTCAGACCAACCTGTCGCCGTCGCGGCTCGAGATCATTGATGAATCCGCGCTTCATTCCGGACATTCGGGCCATCGCCCCGAAGGCGAGACACATTTTCGTCTGGTCATCGAGTCCGCCGCCTTCGTCGGCCTGCGCCCCCTCGCCCGGCATCGGTTGGTCAACGAGCTGCTCAAACACGAACTGGCTCACAATATCCACGCCTTGTCTCTGAAATTGGACGCTCCCGGCGAGCCCTAATCGCCCTCAAAGCTGGCTGCATCGAAGCGCGAACGGGGCATCGCGCGCCGCCTTCAAAGCCTTGACGGCCGGGCGCGCTCAAAACGCGGCGACCCGTCAAGACAGCGTCGCCTTAGGCGCCTCCGGTCTGAGCGGGGGCGAACACCTCGCCGAGAGCCCGCGCCAAATCGACGCTCCTATAGGGCTTGCGCAGGAGCGGCGCGCTGCGATCCGAAGGCCGGAGCATGGCGTCGCCATAACCCGTACAAAAGACCACTGGCACGCCAAGCTTGGTCAGGGCATCGGCGACCGGGTAGGACGGCGAACCGTCCAGATTGAGATCGAGCAGCGCAGCGTCCAACGCCACCCCGGTCCCAATCATTTCCAGAGCTTCGTCCACGGAGACCGCGGGCCCGACAACCTTGCACCCGAGATCGCCAAGCATGGCCTCAAGCAACATGGCGATGAGTCCATCGTCTTCCACGACGAGGATGCGGCGACCAGAGAACTCCCGAGGGCGGATCATGCGGCCAAGCTTACGACGCGGCGCATGTGCGGGGAAGTCCAGGTCTGAATGCCTCACTCCTGGGATGGGCCGGCTGAGACATCCGGAGAGCTGATGCGAAGCGTGGTGATGCGGTTGCGCCGGCGCCGGACCACCCAGAAGCGATGGCCGTAGAACTGGAACACCTGGCCCGGCTCGGGGATGCACTGCGCCTCGTGGATGACGAGCCCGGCCACGGTGATCGCCACATCGTCGGGCAGCGACCAGTCCATGGCGCGATTGAGGTCACGGACCGTCACCTGCCCGTCCGCCTGCACACCGCCATCCGCGAGACGTCGCAGGCCCGGGCCAGCGGAGTCGTGTTCATCGTCGATGTCCCCGACGATCTCTTCGAGAATATCCTCAAGTGTGACCAGACCTTGAAGCGCGCCGTATTCGTCGACCACCAGTGCGAAGTGGGTCCGTCGTTTGAGAAACTGATCGAGCTGATCGCGAAGGCCTGTGGTCTCGGGAACGAACCAGGGCGGGCGGATGACCGAGACGATGTCCATCCGATCGGCCGCGCCACCCGCAGCCGCCATGGCCCTCAGAAGGTCCTTGGCGTGGAGGATGCCGACGATGTTCTCGGGTTCGCCGCGATAGAGCGGAAGGCGAGTATGCTCCGCGTCCAGAGCCTGCTGGACCAGGTCGCGGGGCGAAAGGTCGGCATCGATCAGGGCGATCTCCGTCCGGTGCACCATGATCTCGGCGACGGTCATATCGGACAGGTCGAGCACGCCCCCGAGCATGCGACGCTCGCCGCTCTCGAAGAGGCCTTCCGCATGGCGCAGGGCCACCGCGCCGCGGATCTCGTCTCTGGCGGCGTCATCTCTATCGGCGGGCGCCAGACGAACTCCGGCCAGGGCCAACGTGACCCTGACTATAGCCTGGACCGCAGTGGTCAACGGGCTGAGCAGGCGAACCGCCAGGGTCATCGGTGCGCTAAGCGCCCGGGCCATGTCATCCGCCCTCGCCAAGGCCAGAGTCTTCGGCAGGACTTCAACAAAGATGACCACCAATAGGGTCATCACCACCGTCGCCGCGAACACGCCCTTGGGCCCCGGAACCAGCCGGGTGATAACTAGGGTCGCCAGAACCGAGCTCAGGACGTTGAGGGCGTTATAGCCGAGCAGCACAGCGCCAATCAGATTCTCCTGTCGGGACAGCAAGCGGTTCACGCGACTGGCGCGGCGATCGCCCTCGCGTTCGAGCTGATGCAGCCTACCGCGGCTGGCCCGCGTCAGGGCGGTCTCGGCCGCCGAGAACACTGCGGACACCCCCAAAAGGACCAGGATGAAGGCCACCAGGCCCCATAGGACCAGACTCATGGCCCTCGGGCCCGGAGACAGGCGGCCATGGCGCTCACGGCTCGGCGCCTTCGTCCCGCAGGAATCGGATCAGAGCCTCTCGGTCCACGTTCCGGGCGACGAACGCCGCGCCGACCTCCCGGGCGAGAACAAAGGTCAGAGCGCCGGCCTCAGCCTTTTTGTCCTGCTCCATGGCCTGAAGAAGCCGAGAGGCGCTGAAGGGACCGCCGGCCTCCGCCAGACTTGTCGGCAATCCCGCCCTGGAGAGCGCATGAGCGGCCCGCGCCGCCGCCGCCGGCGGACACAGACCCAATTGGGCGGAGAATCGAAAGGCCAGGGCACAGCCGACGGCGACCGCCTCGCCATGGAGAAGGTTGGAGCCGAAGCCGGTCGCGGCCTCCAGAGCATGTCCGAAGGTATGGCCGAGATTGAGCAGAGCTCGCTGGCCCGACTCGCGTTCATCGGCCGCGACAATGGCGGCCTTCATCTCCACCGACCGGGACACGGCGCGGGTGAGGGCGCCCACATCACCTCCAAGAGCGGCCGTCCCGTTCGATTCCAACCAGGAAAAGAACACCGCATCCCCGAGCAGGCCGTATTTGAGCACCTCCGCCCAGCCGCAGCGCCTTTGCCTCTCGGGCAGCGTGCTCAGGAGATCGATGTCGGCGAGCACGAGACGCGGCTGATGAAAGGCGCCGATGAGATTCTTGCCCTGGGGGCTATCGATCGCCGTCTTGCCGCCAACCGAGGAGTCCACCTGGGCTAGAAGAGTCGTCGGGATCTGAATGAAATCCACCCCGCGCTTGAGGATGGAGGCCGCGAAGCCCGCGAGGTCGCCGATCACACCCCCGCCGAAGGCGACAATGAGGTCGCTGCGCTCGAGGCCCAGAGACAGGAGAGCCTCGCAAAGACGCTGCAGGCCTTCATAGGATTTCGTCTCTTCGCCTGGAGGGAGAATGACCTCCTGCACGGAAACGCCGGCCTCGGCAAACGCCTGGCGCAAGCGTCCGCCGTGCAAATCCGCGACCGTTTCATCGGTGACGACGGCGACGAGCGGGCGTCTGAGGAACGGGCGGATCAAACGCCCCGCGCGGACCAGAAGTTCCGGCTCAATCAGCACCTCGTAGCTCTGGCGGGCGAGGGCGACCTCAATGGACGTGGCGGTCATGGGCGCTCGCCTGGCAGTGCGTGTGCGGCAAGCGCCCGTAGGATCGACTCCACCGCCACGTGGTGGGCCTGGTCGCCGGTCTCGACGATGATATCGGCCTCAGCGAAAACAGGATAGCGATCCTGCGCCTGCGCCTGCAGCACCTCCATCGGATCCCTTCCCTTGACCAACGGCCGGTGATCGCGACGCGCCACGCGTCGCGCCAGCACCTCGAGGTCGGCCTTCAGCCACACGGAGAGCGAGCGGTCGCGCAGCAGACGACGCGTCTGCGGGTCCATGAAGGCCCCGCCGCCCGTGGCGAGGACATGTGGGGGCTCCATCAGCAGCCTCGCGATGACCCGACGCTCACCATCACGAAACGCGGTCTCGCCAAGCGTGGCGAAGATCTCACTTATGGACTGACCGGCGGCCGCTTCAATCTCCGCGTCGGCGTCGCGAAACGGCAGGCCCAAAGTCTGGGCGAGCCGACGTCCGATGCTGCTCTTGCCCACGCCCATCAGCCCCAGAAGGGCGATCGTTTTTGGCGGGCGAGACGGGTGAACTGACATTGATCGTCCTAACTCTATATCATGGAGGCCCTTGGCGCCACGAAGAGCGAGCGTGAGCTGGTCCTAGCCTCGCGCTTTGAGCCTCCTTAAGCCTCCGTTCAGCGCCGTGTGTCAGACGATCGCCCATGAGCGGGTCAAACTGGACAGAGGCGTTCCTGGAGATGATGGCGGCCGAGCGAGCCGCAGCGCGCCACACCCTGACCGCCTATGGCCGAGATCTTGAGGACCTGGCCACTTTCCTCCACACACGCCATATCGACTTCGCCCGGGCGGAGCCACAGGATCTGGAGGCCTATCTCGGCGACCTCGCACGGCGCGGGCTTTCCGCCGGGACCGCCGCGCGCCGGCGGTCAGCGCTCCGCCAGTTTTATCGATTCGTCCTGGAAGAGGGCTGGCGAGGTGATGACCCGACGCGGCGGCTTGACGCCCCACGCCGCGGCAGGCCCCTTCCCAAGGTGCTGGAGCGGGGCGAGGTCGACGCCCTGATCGCCGCCGCCGCGGCGCGAGACGGCCCTGGCGGCGCCCGTATGGGAGCTCTGATCGAACTGGCCTATGGCGGCGGCCTGCGCATCTCCGAGCTCATCTCCCTGCCCGTGGCGCCCTTCGCCCGGACCCCGGCCGCGAGGGCCATTGTGGTCAGGGGCAAGGGCGGCAAGGAACGCCTGATTCCCGTGAACGCCCGCGCCCATGAAGCCGTTGCCGCCTATCTGCCCTACCGGCCCGGTTACATAGCGTCAGGCGCGAAGTCGTCCCCCTGGCTGTTTCCCTCTCGGGGTCGCAGCGGCCGGCTCACCGAACGGCGGGTGGCCCAGCTTCTCGACGCCGCCGCCCGGGATGCCGGGCTAGATCCGTCACGGGTCAGCCCGCACGTCCTTCGGCATGCTTTCGCCACCCACCTTCTGGAGGGGGGGGCCGATCTGCGCATCGTGCAGACCCTTCTGGGACACGCCGACATCGCCACCACCCAGATCTATACCCATCTCGCCCAGGACCACCTCCGTGAAGTGGTCGAGACCCGGCACCCCCTGGCCCGCCGCCGCTGAGGCCGACACCCCCCGGCCCCATTGACAGTTTCGAGCCCTGGCGAGGCGTTCTAGTATCCGGAACATGACCGAGCGTTCGCCCCGCGCCTTCTTCGCCCCCCTGGCCCAGGGCGCGCCGCCGCCGCCGCGCGACCTGCCGACCCGCCTGGAGCGGGTGATCCATTTCGTGCCGCCGCACCTTGAACGGCCGCGCGACAAGGCGCTGGAGACAGCGGACAGGATAGACGTGATCTGCGCCAATCTGGAGGATGCGATTGCGGCCGAGGCCAAGGCCGCGGCGCGGGCCGGCGCGCTCGCCATGGCCCGGCATCCCGTCTTCAAGGGCGCCGGCGCCCAGCTGTGGGTGCGCATCAACGGCCCCGCGAGTCCGTGGCACCTGGACGATGTCCTGGCCCTCATGGCCGAGGCCGGGGAGGCCGTCACCACCCTGATGGTTCCCAAGGTCGAGGGCCCCTGGGACATGCACTATATGGACCAGCTGCTGGCGACCCTGGAGGCGCGCCACGCACGGCGCACGCCGGTGATGCTGCACGCCATCCTGGAGACGGCGCAGGGCGTCGCCAATGTCGAAGCCATCGCGCGCTCAAGCCCCCGCCTGACGGGCATGAGCCTTGGTCCCGCGGACCTGGCCGCCAGCCGGGCCATGAAGACCACCCGGGTGGGCGGAGGACATCCGGCCTATCGCGTCCTCTCCGACCCGGACGGATCCGGCGCGCCGCGCATCTCGGTGCAGCAGGATATCTGGCATTATACGCTCTCGCGCATGGTGGACGCCTGCGTCGCCGCCGGACTGAAGCCGTTCTACGGGCCGTTTGGCGATATCGCTGACCTGGAGGCCTGCGAGCAGCAGTTCCGCAACGCCTTCGTGCTCGGGTGCGCCGGGGCCTGGAGCCTGCACCCCTCGCAGATCGCGCTCGCCCAGCGTGTTTTCTCGCCGGAGCCCGGAGAGGTCGCGGCGGCGCGCCGCATCGTTGAGGCCATGCCTGATGGGGCTGGCGTGGCCATGATCGACGGCAAAATGCAGGATGACGCGACCTGGAAACAGGCCAAGGTTCTCGTCGACCTCGCCCGTACGGTCGCGGCCCGCGAGCCGGAGCGCGCGGCGCTCTACGGGTTCCAGAGTTAGGCGCCAGACCGCAGACAGCGCCTTGCCCCCCGTCGTCTGACCGCCTAGTTTCCGCGGCCTTTGGCGGGCGCCCTGAGGGCGTCGTGAAGACCTCAGCACATGGCCGGCCCCTTTTTAGAGTTCGAGCGTCCCATCGCCGAACTGGAATCCAAGATCGAGGAGCTGTCTCAGCTCGCCGCCGACGGGGGCCCAGGCGCCCTGGAGGCGGAAATCGAGGCGCTTCGGGCCAAGGCCAGGGATATGAGGGTCCAGGCTTATGCGAATCTCGACGCGTGGCAGAAAACCCAGATCGCACGCCATCCTGAGCGCCCCCACTTCGTCGACTATGTCGCAGCCCTGATCGACGAATTCGTCGAACTGCGGGGAGATCGGGCGTTCGCGGACGATCAGGCCCTCATGGGCGGCATCGGCCGATTCCGGGGGACGCCGGTTCTCGTGCTTGGCCACGAAAAGGGCCATGACACAGCCAGCCGGCTGAAACACAACTTCGGCTCAGCCCGGCCTGAAGGCTACCGTAAGGCGACGCGCCTGATGTCTCTGGCCGAACAGTTTGGCCTCTCGGTCCTGTCGTTTGTCGACACCGGCGGCGCCTATCCAGGCGTCGGCAGCGAGGAGCGCGGCGTCGCCGAGGCGATCGCCCGGTCGACCGAACGCTGCCTGACCCTTGGCGTGCCGATGATCGCTGTGGTCACCGGCGAGGGCATGAGTGGAGGGGCCATCGGCATCGCCGCCGCCAATCGGGTCCTGATTCTCGAACATTCGATCTATGCGGTCATCTCGCCCGAGGGATGCGCCTCCATCCTGATGCGCGATAGAAATCTCGCCGAGGACATGGCCAAGGCGATGAAGATCACGGCACAGGACCTGATCCGCTTCAAGATTGTGGACAGGATTCTTCCCGAGCCCCCGGGTGGGGCGCACCGGGACCCGGCGGCGATGATCGCTGCGGTGGGCGATGCCATCGAGGCGGAGCTGAACGGCCTGAGCAAATTGGGGCCGGACGCCCTCCGTCGTCAGCGGGCTGACCGGTTCCTGGCGATCGGACGGGCATGAGCGGCGTTCCCGCATAAGGCGCGGCGGACCTTTGAGACCGACGCCGCTCCACGCTTCGCGGGCGCGCCGCATCTGGCTTCAGGCCCAGCGTCTGGACGTCGCCGAGCCCTTCGGGTCCGGGCCCTTGGCGTCCCAGGCCGCCATCGCGCATCTGGGTTATGTCCAGATCGATACGATCCATGTGATCGAGCGTTGCCACCACCACATTCTGTTCAACCGTATCCCGGCTTATCGACGCGCGGACCTCGCCCATCTTCAGAGCCGCGCCAAGACCGTGTTCGAGGTCTGGACCCACGCCCTCGCCTACGCTCCTGTGGACGACTATCCCTACTATGCCGCGATGATGAAACGTCACCGAAGGGCGCCGCTACCCTATTTCAAGGACGTGTCGGCGGCCGATTATCGCCGCGTGCTGGGTTTGGTGCGCGACCAGGGGCCCCTGACCATCCGCGATATCGAGGATGAGATTCTGATCGAGAAGACGGAGCTATGGGCGAGCCGCAAGCCGAGCAAGAAGGCGCTCGAACTCGCCCTCTGGAACGGCATCCTGACGGTTTCCAGGCGGGATGGGATGGTGAAGACCTACGATCTCGCCCACCGGCATTTCGGCTGGGATTCCCCGCCCCAGCCGGTCTCGGAGACGCGGCGCCTGGACCATCTCATCGATGTCGCCCTGCGGACCCAAGGAATCGTCAGCCTGGACTCGATCCGCCATACGCGCCGAAACCTCATCGGCCCGCTGAAGGCCCGGATCGAGAGTCGGGTCCGGCGCAGCGCGCTTGTCCCGGTGGCGCTGGAGGGCGCCGAACAGGTGGGCCACTGGGCGCATCCCTCGGCCCTGGAGGCCATGGCGGCGGAGCCGGACCTCGTGCACATCCTCTCGCCGTTCGATCCTCTGGTCCGGCTGCGCCAGCGGTGCGGCTGGTTCTTCGGCTATCAGCACCTGTTCGAGGCCTATACGCCCAAGGCCAAACGGCGCTTCGGCTATTTCACCCTGCCCGTGCTGGTGGGGGACCGCTTTGTGGCCTTGCTCGATCTCAAGACGGACCGCGACGCGCAGCGGGTCCTCATCCAGGCCTGGACCTGGCTGGTGGACGAGAGTCCAGAGCACCGGCGCGCGCTCGAAGACGCGCTCGGACGATTCGAGCGCTTTCAGCTGGGGCGGGACGAAACCGATTTCGCTTCGCCCCTGACGCCCCGGCCCTAGCCCAGGCTCAGTGCTGGCTTTCGGGCATCCGCACGATCAGGCCGTCGAGATCGTCGCTGACCTTGATCTGGCATGACAACCGGGAATTGGGCTCAACATTCTCGGCGAAGTCGAGCATGGATTCCTCCATGGCGCTCTTCTCGCCCGTCTTGGCCAGCCAGGCCTCATCCACATAGACGTGGCAGGTGGCGCAGGCGCAAGCGCCGCCGCAATCAGCATCGATGCCCGGGACGTTGTTCTTGACCGCCCCCTCCATGACCGAGAGGCCGGATTTCACCTCCAGGGTGTGCTCGGAGCCGTTGTGTTCGACATAGGTAATCTTGGCCATGGGCTGCCCCGAACTCTCCTTGTGATTGGTTGTCTTGGCCGACCGTTCAGGCGGCGACCTCTTTCATGGAAAACGCGGTATCTGCAAGCCTTGCGCGCGAGATCGCCCGCAGGTGGCCGATGAGCTGTCGGCCAGCCATGAACTCCGCCGGGGCGTTCACCGCCTCCACGGCCTGAATCACGTCGCCAGCCAGATGGAAGAGCGCGAAGCTCCCCGACGCCGGATCGCCGCGGAGGACCACATCATCGACATCGAAGGGAAGGCCGGCGATCTGTAGCTTGAGATCATACTGATCCGACCAGTTCCAGGTGACCTCCGACGGCGGCACAGGCCTGCCGACGATGGCGCTGGCCGCCTGGCGCGCCTGCTCCAGAGCGTTGGCCACGCTCTCCAGTCGACCGTCTCGGCCGTAACGTTCCAGCGGCCGCCGGGTGACGTCGCCGATGGCGAAGATCGCGGGATCGACGGTTCGGGCCCCCGCGTCCACGATAATGCCGTTGTCGCAGGCCAGACCCGCCTCCGCAGCCAGCTCAGTATTCGGGATGGCGCCGACGCCCACCAGGACCACGTCGCAGGCGATCCGTTCGCCGTTCGCCAGGCGAACCGCGACGACGCGGCCGCGCTCGCCCTCGAATGCCGCGATCTCCACCTCGGTCCGGATCTCCACACCCTTCCCCTGATGATAACGGGTGAAGAAGTCCGACAGAACGGGGCCGGCGACCCGGGCCAGGATGCGCGGCTCGCGCTCCAGAACCACCGCCTCGCCGCCCAGGGCGCGGGACGAGGCCGCCGCTTCAAGGCCAATGTAGCCACCGCCGACGACCGCGAGACGCTTGCCAGGGCCAAGGGACGATTTGAGCGCTTCAGCGTCGGCCGCGGAGCGCAGGACCAGAACGCCGTCCAGGTCGGCGCCGGCCACATCCAATTTGCGCGCGCGCGCACCGGTGGCCAGGATCAGGGCCTCGTAGGCGTGGGTCTCCCCACTCTCCAGGCGGACTGTCTTCGAGGCGCGGTCCAGAGCGACGACACGGCCCCCCAAGCTGAGGGTGATGCCAGCTTCGGCGTAGAAGCTTTCCGGTTTCAGGGCGAGGGACTCGGCGTCGGCCTCACCCTTGAGCCAGGCCTTGGAGAGAGGCGGACGCTGATAGGGCGCGAGGGGCTCCTCGCCCACCAGCCGGATCGGCGCGGCATAGCCGAACTGACGCAGAAGCGCGGCCGCCGTGCCGCCGGCATGGCCGGCCCCGACAATGATGACGCCCGCGTCGTTTTTCTCCATGCCGCTCCGATGCCGTCAAAATCCGCAGCGGTCAACGTCCGTTGAGTTCACCGGAAGGGAGACCAGGGCGCCAGCCCTATTCCAATTCAAGCGCCAGAAGGGGGGCATATTGCTGCCCGCCATGCATGTCGCGCTCGACCACGCCGCCCTGGGGGGTCGGGCGCGGGATGGAGAGTTTGATCACGCACAGATCGTCGACCTCGAAGCGGCGGACCAGGGCGGGATCGGCGCCGTAGAGCGCGGCGACGGCGACGGTCTCCAGCGCAGGGGCGGCGCGGTGACGCTGGTAAGCCTCGCGATCCTGAAAAAAGAGATCGATGGTCAGCCAGAACGGCCCCGCGTTCTTGGAGCGGACATAGCGGCAGACCTCGGCGAGCTTAGGCATGAGATGCGACCTCCTCAGCGAGATCGACCCAACGGGTGCGAACCAGTTCGAACGGGGAAGCCACCTCAACTACGTGGTTCAGATGGAACTCGAACACCTGGCCGCGTTCCAGCTCCGCCGGCGAGAACGGGAAAGCGTAGCTAGGCAACTCCGTCCCCGGCTTGGCGGGGAAGTGGAAGAACCACGGATTGCAGGTTTTGGCCGCCTCGGTGGCCAGGGCCTGAGTCGCGGCTGTGGCGACGAAGAGAAGACCGATCTCCTGCGGCGGCGCGGTGTCGGGCACAGGTCGACCGAGTACGGCGTTCCAGCCGTAGGGGCGCAGTGAAATGCCGATCCCCTCGGCCTCGACGCCCATCGTGCGTCGCACCCGCCCGACCAGAGCCTCGTGCATCCGCGCCACGAAGCCGTCAATATCAGCCAGCACGGCGGGATCGGCGATACCCACCATCATCATGGTCTGGAACGGGCCGCCGCCCGCGCCTTCCAGTTTCAGGGTGTAGGGCATGGCTTCGAAGCGCGAGCCGGTAACGCGGACCGTGCGATCATCGACAGCGGCGTAGCGGGCGTCCCGTACGTCCAGCACACCACCGGGTTCGACAAGGCGGAACGGGTCACTGTTCTCGTAGAGCATGTGCGCCGACACGCTCTCGATGGTGCAGCGGTTGTCCGACGAAAGCGGGGCGATGGTGAAGCTCTCGGCGCCGATCGCCAGCATAACGCCCGGATGGGTCGGATTGAGTGTACAGACGCCGCCGCATTCCGCGACCTTGGCCCCATGCCAAGCCGGTCCGGCGCCAGCGCCGCGCCGAAGGGCCGCTGCGGCCAGCACCGCAGTGTCGGTGGTTCTGCCGCCCAGAATGATGTCGGCGGCGCCATCGAGGGCGGCGATATAGGGCTCTGCCCCAAGCAGGGCGACGATGTGGTCGCAGGCCTCGATGGTCGTCGCGTCGATGGCCTTGACCGGCGCCAGCGGTTTCACCTCACCGCGAGCCGCCTTCGCCTTGATGAGGGATGCGTCCTGTTCGGAATAGAGCAGAGCGATCTTGGGCGCCTGATTCAATTCCGCGGCGACCTCGCGCACAATGTCCAATGTCCAGTCCAGTGCGGCGTCGCAGCCGGAGGTGCCGCACGAACCGATCAGAAGCGGGATGTCCGCCCTGGCCCGCGCGGCCATCAGGATCTCCAGGTCGCGCTGCACGGCCTGGCGGCTGTACTTGGCCCTGCCTGTCGCCAGATAGGCCGCACCGCTGTCAGTGGAGCCGGCGTCCAGCGCAATGACGTGCGGATGCAGCGCCAATCCCGCCTCGACCTCCCGAGCGCTGACGCCTGTGCCCAAGGCCCCTGCGGGGACGAGAATGCGGGTCTCAAGACCGTCTGGCGGGTTCGGCGGCACGCTCGGGCTCCTGACCTGTTGGACTCTCGGGCTGCGGCGAGGGGACCGAAAGCTCAGGCCCGCCGCTTGACCCCGCCCCAAGATTCAGATTCCGGCCGGGGATCTCCCACAAAGGACGCGTTCGCAGTTCGGCGCCGGCTCAAATCTAAATCGTGCGGTCCACGAGCATGACCTTGATCTCGGAGATCGCCTTGGCGGGGTTGAGGCCCTTGGGGCAGACCTGAGCGCAGTTCATGATCGTATGGCAGCGATAGAGCTTGAACGGGTCCTCAAGAGCGTCCAGGCGCTCGCCTGTGGCCTCGTCGCGGCTGTCCGCCAGCCACCGCTTGGCTTGGAGCAGGGCGGCGGGACCGAGATATTTCTCCTGGTTCCACCAATAGCTCGGGCAGGAGGTGGAGCAGCAGGCGCACAGGATGCACTCATAGAGGCCGTCAAGCTTCTGCCGATCTTCCTCCGACTGACGCCATTCCTTCTGCGGCTCTGGGGTCACGGTATGCAGCCACGGCTCGATGGACTCGTACTGGGCGTAGAACAGGGTCAGGTCTGGGATCAGATCCTTGATCACCGGCATGTGCGGCAAGGGCGAGATGGTCACCTCAGCGCCGGAAACCTCTTCCCAGCCGTGGGTGCAGGCCAGGGTGTTGCGCCCACCGATATTCATGGCGCACGAGCCGCACACCCCTTCGCGACAGGACCTGCGAAAGGCGAGCGTCGGGTCCATGACGTTCTTGATGTGCAGGAGCGCGTCCAGCACCATCGGACCGCAGGCTGAGACGTCCACGTCATAGGTGTCCCAGACCGGGTTCCCCTGGCCTTCCGGGTCCCAGCGGTAGACCTTGAAGCGCCTCACCTTTTCCGCCCCGTCCGGTGCAGGGTAATGGCGGCCCTTGCCGACCTTGGAGTTCTTCGGGAGCGTCAGCTCGACCATGTCGGCTCCTTCAATAAACCCGCGCCTTGGGCGGGATGTAGGCGATGTCGTTGGTCATCGTGTAGCTGTGCACCGGTCGGTAATCGATCCGGACAGTCCCTGAAGCATCGTCAAACCAAGCCAGGGTGTGCTTCATCCAGGTCTTGTCATCGCGCTCGGCGAAGTCCTCCCGGGCATGGGCGCCGCGGCTCTCTTGGCGGTTAAGCGCCCCTTCCACGGTGACAATAGCCTGGCCAATTAGATTTTCGAATTCCAAGGTCTCCATGAGGTCGGTGTTCCAGATCATCCCCCGGTCCACCACCTTCAGGTCCTTCCGCTTTGCGTGCACGGCCGCCAAGCGCTGGACGCCCGATCTCAGGGTCTCGCCGGTCCGGAAGACCGCGGCGTCCTCCTGCGCCGCGCGCTGCATTTCGAGACGAAGCGCCGCTGTGGGGACTGCGCCACTGGAATGACGGAGGCGGTCGAACCGCGACAGGTGCGGCTCGGTCCAGGCGTCGTTCACCTCGGGTTGCCGGGCGCCCGCCTTCAGGACCTCTCCGCAGTGCAGACCTACGGCGCGACCGAACACCACCAGATCGATCAGAGAGTTCGAACCCAGCCGGTTGGAGCCATGCACAGAGACGCAGGCCGCCTCGCCCACGGCCATGAGCCCTGGAATGACCGCATCGGGATCGCCCTTGGCGAGGGTCACGACCTCGCCGTGATAGTTCGTCGGAATTCCCCCCATGTTGTAGTGCACGGTGGGCAGCACCGGGATCGGTTCGCGGGTCACATCGACACCGGCGAAGATCTTGGCCGTCTCGGAAATTCCGGGAAGCCGCTCGTGCAGGACCTTCGGGTCGAGATGATCCAGGTGCAGGAAGATGTGATCCTTGTTGGGGCCGACCCCTCGGCCTTCGCGGATCTCGATAGTCATCGCGCGACTGACCATGTCGCGCGGCGCCAGGTCCTTCACCGACGGCGCGTACCTCTCCATGAACCGTTCACCCTCGGAATTGGTCAGGTAGCCGCCCTCGCCCCTGGCCCCCTCGGTGATCAGGCATCCTGCGCCATAGATGCCGGTCGGGTGAAACTGCACGAACTCCATGTCCTGAAGGGCAAGTCCCGCGCGCAGGGCCATGCCCCCGCCATCACCGGTGCAGGTATGGGCCGAGGTGCAGGAGAAATAGGCCCGGCCATAGCCGCCCGTGGCCAGAACCACCGTCTGGGCCGAAAACCGGTGCAGCGATCCGTCATCGAGCTTCCAGGCCGATACGCCGCGGCAGACCCCGTCATCCATGATGAGGTCGAGCGCGAAATACTCGATGAAGAACTCCACGGATTTGCTGAGCGCCTGTCCGTACATGGTGTGCAGCATGGCGTGGCCGGTGCGGTCGGCCGCGGCGCAGGTGCGCTGGATCGGCGCTTCGCCGAAATTGCGCGTCATGCCGCCGAAGGCGCGCTGATAGATCTTGCCCTCGGGCGTGCGCGAGAACGGGACGCCCCAGTGCTCCAGCTCATAGACCGCGTCGGGGGCGTTGCGGACCAGATATTCGATGGCGTCCTGGTCGCCCAGCCAGTCCGAGCCCTTGACGGTGTCGTACATGTGCCAGCGCCAGTCGTCCTGGCCCATATTGCCCAGGCTGGCGGAGATGCCGCCTTGAGCCGCCACCGTGTGCGAGCGCGTGGGGAACACCTTGGAGATGCAGGCCGTGCGCAGGCCCGCCGCCGCGCAGCCCAGAGCCGCTCGCAGGCCGGAGCCGCCGGCGCCGACCACCACGACATCGAAACGATGGTCGGTGAAACTGTAGGCGGACAAGGTCTTAACTCCCCGAGCCGAAGGTCAGTTTGAGCAGGGCGACCGTCCCCATGGCCGCCGCGCCCCAGCCGATCAGGGCATTGAGGAGCAGAAGAATGGCCTTGGTGGAACGGCGTTCGATATAGTCTTCGACAATCACACGCACGCCCATCATGGCGTGATAGAGGCCGACCACGAGGGTGAGGATGGCCAGGGCCGAGTTCACCGGCGAGCCCAGCATCTCGCGCGCCGCGACATAGCCGCCACGGGCGGCGGCGAGTGCGAAGGGAATGAGCCAGAAGCTCAGGAGCAGCAGCGCCGCGCCGGTGCCGCGCTCGGCGATGAAGTGGCCGACGCCGTGCTTGGAGGCGCCAAGGCCCCGTGCACGGCCAAGGCCTGTGCGAAATCCGCTCATATCGCTCATCCTGCGTGAAGGCCGAGAACAAGGCCCCAGACCAGCGCCGTCGCCACCAAGGCGAAGGCGTAGGTGATCCAGGCGGTGGCGCTCGCCGTCGCCTTGGCGAATCCTCGGCCCGAATCCCAGGCCAGGTGCCGAATACCGGCGCCGATATGGAAGAAGAGGGCGGCGGTCACCCCCACGAGAACCAGGAGTCCCAGGGGCGAGGTCAGCAGACGCGTATAGGCCATATAGGCGTCGGCGCCCGCGCTGAGGGCGAGGGCCCAGCCCGCGAAGATCAGCCATCCGGCATAGAGCGCCACGCCGGCGACCCGGTTGCTGATCGAGGCGGCCATGGTGATGTGCCAGCGCCAGACCTGCACATGCGGTGAGAGCGGTCTGGGTCTGGCCTCTTGCCTAGCCTCTGCCATGAGCCTCTTCCCAAATCTCCAGTTCAGACGGCCTTGCGCGGGTCTTTCATCGCTTGGCGAGCGCGCAACGCCCTCAGGAATATCAAGGTCGAGCCCGATTCAACGCTTCGGCGATTCCGCTTCAACGCATCGTGGTCCGGGCGCGACGCGGGTTCTCTAATCCCCGCAGCCGTGCGGATCAACGCGCGGAGTCCAGCCAGATGGCGGAACGCATCTCCTCCAGTCGCGACGCCGCCCTCTGAAACTCGAAGGACCGCTCACCGGCCGGATAGAGCCTGTCCGGCTCATCCTCGGCGAGAATGACGAGGCGCGCGCGGGCTTCATAGAGAGCGTCGACCAGCAGGCCCAGACGCCGAGCCTCGTCCCGGCGCTCCGGACCTAGTCGGGGAACGGATTCGATGAAGAGCGTGTGGAATCGCGCCGTCAGGGCCAGATAGTCCCGCGAGCCCAGCGGCTGGGCGCACAGCGCGGCGAATTCGGCGCGCAGGAGGCCGCCGCAAGACCTCGGGAAGGAAAGCAGCCGGCCCAGCACCTCGATCTTGGCCGGCGCCTCGGTCGCCCCAGCCTTCATGTCGTCCCAGAGGGCGTCGAACCGCGCGCGGGCCGCGGCCTCCAGAGGCGCGAACCAGGTTCCCGCCGCGCGCAGGCGATCGATCCGATAGTCGCGTCGCCCAGCCACCTCCACGATCTCAAGACGCGCCTTGAGCATGGTGATGAACGGGAGAAAGAGCTGTCGATTGAGACCGTCCTCATAGAGCCCGCCCGGCGGACGGTTCGAGGTCGCCACAAGGGTCACCCCGCGTTCGAAGAGGGCGTCGAACAGTCGGCCCAGAATCATGGCGTCGGCGATATCCACCACCTCGAACTCGTCGAAGCACAGCAGCCGGGCCTGCCGGGCCAGACGGTCGGCCACCGGCGCTATGGGATCGTCACCCCAGGGTCGGAAAATGGGCGCCGCGCCGAAGGTCGTCCGCCGCGCCGCAGCGTCACCCGACCGCCAGACGCCGATCAGAGCGTGCACCTGGGCCATGAAAGGCTGGAAATGGACGCGAAGCTTGGGCGTGATCGGCGCGGCGGCGAAGAACATGTCCATGAGCATGGACTTTCCCCGCCCCACCGGCCCGAAGAGATAGACACCGCGCAGAGATTTGGGGCTGAAGGGCCACAGGGCCGGAGAGACGGATCTGAGATCTGCGGCGAGACGGTCGAGGGCCTCGGCGGCGTGGAGCTGGCTCTCGTCGACCTGGAGCGATCCCTCGGCCAGACGGGATTCCAGGGCCTTTTGGGTTGGACCGACCATCAGCGGGGCCGTTAACCTGCGGGACGGCCGGGGTCCAGAGCGCCGCCTGAAGGCCGCCCTTGCCGTCGGCGGGTGGACGCCTTCATTCTGTGGCTGATGTCCGATCCCGATTCTGACGCAACGCCGAAGGGCGGAGAGGCCTCCGTCGGATGGCGCCTGGCGCGCACCGCGGACACGGCGCGCCTGGGCGCCCGAGTCGGTCGGGCCCTGCGGGCGGGCGAGGCGGTCTGCCTGTTCGGTCCCCTCGGCGCCGGCAAATCCACCCTGGCGAGGGGGCTTATCCGCGCCCTGACCTCACCCGATGAGGAGGCGCCCAGCCCCACCTTCACCCTGGTCCAGACCTATGTCGGCCGGGAGTTTGAGATCGCGCATTTCGACCTCTATCGCCTGAAGCGGGCGAGCGAGGCGTTTGAGCTTGGCCTGGATGAGGCGCTCTTGGCGGGAGCGGCGGTGATCGAATGGCCGGAGCGACTCGACGGCGCCCTGCCGCTGGATCGGCTCGAAATCGAGATTGCAATTGACGGCCAGGCCCGCCGCGCGCGACTGACCCCGTTCGGGTCCTGGAAGGGGCGGCGCCTTGGGCCTTGATCGCGAGTCTCTGAAGCGTGGGTTCCTGGCCAGGTCCGGGTTCGGCGACGCCCGACGAGAACCGCTGGCGGGCGACGCCTCCACACGCGCCTATGAAAGGCTGCATCCGCCCTCGGGGCCGAGCCTGATCTTCATGGACCAGCCCCCGCGGCTGGAGAGTCAGCCCTGCCCCCCGGACGCCACGTCCGCGGAGCGCGCGGCCCTTGGGTTCAATGCGCTCTATCGTCTGGCGGCGGGGCGAATCGAGGCCTTCGTGGCCTGCGCCGGGCATATTCGCAGCCTTGGTCTCTCGGCCCCGGAAATCGTGGCTTTCGACGCCCCGGCCGGGCTCGCGGTGATGGAGGATATGGGCGACGACCTCTACGGCCCCCTCCTCGCAGCGGAAGGCGCCGATGAGGCCAGCCTCTATGCCGCCGCGACGGATGCGCTGGTGCGCCTCCAGGACGCTCCAGCGCCCGAACTCCTCGCCCATCAGGGCGTGAGTTGGCCCCTGCTTGATTATGACGCCCTCGCCCTGGCCACGGGCGGCGAGTTGTTCCTGGAATGGTTTCCCAAGCTGGAGCCGCGCATCACCCTCAACAGCGAGGCGGTGGCGGATTGGCGTTCGCTCTGGGGGCCCATCGTCGCGCGCGGTGCGGCCAACGCCCGCGTCTTCTGTCACCGTGACTACCATGCCGAGAATCTGATCTGGTTGCCGGGTCGCGCCTCGGCGGCGCGGGTCGGACTTATCGATTTCCAGGACGCCGTTCGAGCTCACCCGGCCTGGGACCTCTCGATGCTCCTGCACGACGCGCGCCGCGACATATCCCCTGAACTGGAGGCGGCCGTGCTCGCCCGCTATCTGTCGGCGCGACCCAGCGAGGACCGCGACGCGTTGACGACCGATTTCCATGCCCTGGGCGCCCTCAACATCCTGCGCATCATCGGCATCTTCGCCCGCCTGGTCGTGCGCGATGGCAAGCCGCGCTATCGCGCTTTCCTGCCCCGCCTGTGGACCTATCTCGACCGATGCTTGACCGGTCCGGCGCCGCAGGGACTGGCCGCATGGCTCGACCTGCATGTTCGGATGCCTCTGTCATGAGCGGTCAGCCCTTGTCGGATACCGCCATGGTGATGGCCGCGGGGCTCGGCACGCGTATGCGGCCCCTGACCGACGATCGTCCCAAGGCGCTGGTGGAGGTGAATGGAAAGGCCCTGATCGACCATGTCATCGATCGGCTTGCGGCCGTCGGCGTTCGTCGGGTGGTGGTCAATGTCCACGCCTTCGCCGACCGCTTGGAGGCGCACCTCGCCGGTCGCCGCGACGTGACTGTTGAGATCTCCGATGAACGCGACCAACTGATGGATACGGCCGGGGGGCTCAAGCGCGCCCGCCCACGCCTTGGGGAGAGGCCTCTCCTGGTGATCAATGTGGACACGCTCTGGACCGAGTCCACGCCTCGCCCCGCCCTGTCGGCCCTGGCCGCCGCCTGGGACCCTGCGCGCATGGACGACCTACTGCTGCTGGCGCCGCGCGAGACCAGCCTGGGCTTCGATGGACCGGGAGATTTTACTCGCGCCGCGAACGGCGTTCTGAGCCATCGCGGTTCGGCGCCCGAGGCCCCCCTCGTCTATGCGGGCGCGCACATCATGAAGCCTCAGCTCATCGACGCCTGGCCGGAGGCGCCTCACGGCATGCTTGGCCACTGGCGGGATATGGCGGCGCGCCAGAGCCTGCACGGTCATGTGCTGGAGGGGCTGTGGATGCACGTGGGCGATCCGGCGGCCCTGGCGCAAGCCCAGTCCCAGCTCGCCGGGGCCCCGTGACCTACTCGCCAGCCTTCGACAACTTCCTGACCCGGCCCGGCCCACGCTGGCTGACGATCCCGCCCCATCGGCCATTCCTGCGCGATCTCGCAGCGGCGCTGGTCTCCTCCCTGAGGGAGGGCGGACCCGAGAGCCTGTCTAATGCGCTGATTCTGGCCCCCACCCGCCGCGCGGCGCGAGACATGGCCGCCGCCTTCGTCTCTGTCGCGCCGACGCCGGCCGTCCTCCTCCCGCAGATTCGAACATTGGGCGACCTGGACGAGGGGGAGCCGCCGTTTGAGCCCGGCGATCTCATCGGCGATCTTCCGCCCGCCATATCTGTCTGGCGCCGCCGCTTCGAACTGGCGGGCCTGGCCGCCCAGGCCGGGGGTGAGACCGGGCGGGAGCTTGAAGCGGGTGAGGCCTTGCGCCTCGCCGACGCGCTGGGCGCCCTGGTCGATGCCTGGCATCTGGAGGAGGTCCCCTTTGAGGAGGCCCTCGTGCGCCTGGGAGGGCTTTCCACGGAGGCCTTCGCGGAGCATTGGCGCGTCTCTGCCGTGTTCCTGCAAGTCGCCTTGACAGCCTGGCCGGAGCGGCTGGCGAGCCTGGGCGCAATGGACGCCACGGCCCGGCGCACCGCCCTCACGCGTCGCCTGGCCGAACGATGGCTCCTCAATCCTCCCCAAGGCGTGGTCGTCGCCGCGGGCTCGACTGGCTCGGCCTCGGCCACCGCCGCCCTGCTGAACGCTATCGCCCAGGCCCCTTGCGGCGCGGTCGTGCTCCCGGGGCTGGATCTCGATCTGGCCGACGACGCCTGGGCGGAAGTCGACGACCAACATCCTCAGGCCTCGATGAAGCGGCTTCTGGAGAGCGCCGGTTGCATGCGAGCGGATGTGCGCCCTCTGACCGCCTCCCCCACGCCGGGCGACATGCGCGGCCGCTGGCGCCACCGGGTGATCAATGAGGCCCTGCGGCCGCCAGACCTGACCGCCGACTGGCTTGCGGTCATCTCGCGGCTCCGCGCCGAGTCGGGGGACGATGCCCTGGCTGACGGTCTCAAGGGGCTTAGCCTGGTGGAGACCCGCCACGAGGAAGAGACGGCGGCGGCGGCGGCGCTGCTTCTGCGCGAAACCCTGGAGATCCCCGGCAAGACCGCGGCCCTGGTTTGTCCGGACGCCGCCCTGGCCCGCCGTGTCAGCGCCCGGTTGCGCCGCTGGGGGATCGTGGCGGATTCCTCGGCTGGGCGCCCCTTGGCCTCAGCTCGGGCCGCGACTCTGGTGAGTCTCCTCAGCCGCGCGGCAGTTGATCCGACCGATCCAGTGATCTGGCTCAGCGTCGCCAAGCACCCGTTCACCCGCCTTGGCCTGACGCCCGACGATCTGGACCGCGCCCGCCGTCGCCTGGAACTTCGGGGCCTTCGCGGACCACGGCCCCGGGACCTCGCCGAACTCCAGGAGCGGTTGTTGGACGAGGAGGACGCCCGCCTCCTGGCCGACCGCCTGGGCGCCGCCTTCTCCCACGCAGCGGCCGCCTTCGCTGAGGGTCCGGCGCCAGCCGCGGTGGCCGCTCGGGCGCTCGCCGAAGCGCTCGAACGCCTTGCCGAGGGACCTCGTGGAGGCACAGGGGATCTCTGGAGCGGAGCCGGAGGTGAGGTCCTGGCGCGTCTCCTTTCAGACTTTATGACCGAGAGTGAGGGTCTGCCGCCCCTCACCGCCTCCGGGTTTCTGCGCCTGCTCCAGGACGCCCTGGCCTCGGAGATTTTGCGCACCGGCGACGCCAGCCATCCACGCCTGAAGATTCTGGGTGTCCTCGAGGCGCGTCTCGTTTCCGCCGATCGCATCATCCTGGCCGGACTGGAGGAGGGCGTCTGGCCTCGATTCGCGCAGGGCGATCCGTTCCTGTCGCGCCCCATGCGCGCAGCGGTCGGCTTGCCGCCACCGGAACGCCGCATCGGGCTGTCCGCCCACGACTTCGTCCAGGCCGCCTGCGCGCCCGAAGCTGTGCTCCTGGTCTCCCGGACGAGCGGCGGATCGCCGGCGGTCCCTTCGCGCTGGATCTGGCGGCTGAGGGTGCTGGCCCGCGGCGGCGGCCTGGATCTGCCGAGCAGGCCGGACCTGCTGGGCTGGGCGCGGTCCCTGGACGGTCCGCTCACCGATCCGCCTCCGGAGCTTCGCCCCGCCCCGCCACCCTCCCCCCGACCGCCTGTGGCCGCGCGGCCAAGGCGCTTGGGCGTGACTCAGGTGGAAACCTGGATCCGTGATCCCTATGCCCTCTATGCGCGTCATGTGCTCGACCTTCGCCCCCTGGCGCCTCCTGACGAGGAGGTGGACGCCCGCCGACGCGGGGATGCGGTGCACATGGCCTTTGAGCGCTTCGCCCGCGCCTATCCCGACGATCTTCCCGAAGACGCCGAGGCGCGCTTTGTCGCGATTCTCTCTCAGAGCCTCAAGGCTGCGGGGATGGGGCCGGCCCGCATGGCGCGGGAAGGAGCGCTGGCGCCCTCGATCGCTTGCTTCGCCATAGACCTGGAGCGTCGCCGCCGACCCTTCGAAAGGCTGGCCCTGGAGACTCGGGGTGAGATGGTTCTCGCCGGGCCTGCGGGGCCCTTCCACCTGACGGCCAAGGCGGACCGGCTTGAAATCCGGCCCGATGGCGTGGATGTCCTCGATTTCAAGACCGGGACGCCACCCAGCCAGAAGGCGGTCAATCAGGGCCTTGCCCCCCAACTCACACTGACCGCGGCGATCGTCGAAACCGGAGGCTTTGCGGAGATCGGAGCGCGACCCAGCAGGGATCTGGTCTATATTCAGGTGAGGGGCGGCCGCCGCCCCGGCCGGCCCATAGCGATCAAGAACGCGGTTCCGATTGATGCGGTGGAGGGCCTGAAGCGCCGCATCGCCCGCTTCGACAATGCCGCACAGCCCTATCTCTCTGGCGTCCTGCCGCATCCCCATCAGAGCTGGGCGGGAGATTATGACCATCTGGCGCGGGTCTGGGAGTGGCGGGTGGTCGGCGAGGAGCCGGAGGGCGAAGGAGAGGGACCGGACACGGAGGGCGAGGCGTGAGCGACGCCAGCGCCCAGATGACCGCCGCGGACCCGCGCCTCTGCGCCTTCGTCGAGGCGAACGCCGGGGCGGGCAAGACGACGACCCTGGTCAATCGCGTGGCGCGCCTGCTGCTCGACGGCGCCCGTCCCGAAGCGATCCTCTGCGTCACCTACACCAAGGCGGCTGCGGCGGAGATGCAGTCGCGCCTGTTCGCCCGACTAGGGAGCTGGGCGGTGATGGCGGATGAACCGCTGTTGGCGGAGTTGACCGGAATCGGCGAGCCGGGAGCGGAGCTTTCCCGCGCGCGCGCCCTGTTCGCCCGGGCCCTGGAGACCCCCGGCGGGCTCAGGATCCAGACCCTGCACGGCTTCTGCGAAGGCCTGCTGAGGCGCT
>JAKBBV010000087.1 GCA_021808285.1 Pseudomonadota bacterium
GACCCGATCCAAGGCGACGATCATCATCGCCCATCGCCTCTCCTCCCTGCTCCACGCCGACGAGATCCTGGTTCTGGAGGAGGGCCGCATCGTCGAGCGCGGAACCCACGCCCAGCTTCTGGCCCTTGGCGGCGAATATGCCGACCTCTTCGCCCTGCAGACCCGCGTGGAGCAGGGGCTCTCCATCGCCGACGCCCGCATGCGACGCAAATTGGCGGAGGCCGGGTCATGAGCGAGGCCGTTCTCGAACAGGAGTCCCGGCCGGCGTCGGGACGGCGGGCGCCCAAGGCCAATCTCGGCTCAGCCGACGCCGAGGAGATTTTCGCGGCCTTCGACCCCCGTATCGTGCGGCGGTTCCTGGCCTATCTGAAGCCGCACCGGGCCTTGCTGATCGGGGCCCAGATCGCGGTTCTGGCGGGCTCCGTGACCAGCGTCCTGACGCCCTGGATGATCGGACGCCTGGTCGGCGCCGCCGTGCAGCGGCAGGTGGGGCGCCTCGACCACCTCCTGGTGATGTTCGCCGCCATCGTCCTGGCCAATGCGGCGGCGAGCTTCTGCGACCAGTGGATGACCTCGCGCCTCGCCCAGCGGGTGATCTTTGACGTGCGCCGGTCCATGTTCCTGCATTTCCAGGACGTGGCCCTGACCTTCATGGACAAGACCCATGTGGGCCGGATCATGTCCCGTCTGCAGGGCGACGTGAACGCGTTGCAGGAGTTTCTGGAAAGCTCCACCGGCGCCCTGGGCGATCTCACCACCTTGTTGGGCTATTCGGTCATCCTGGTCTGGCTGGACTGGCGCCTGGGCCTTCTGACCCTGATCACCATTCCCGCGCTGATCCTCGCCCGGGCCGTATGGCTGCCCTTCTCCAAGACCACCTTCCGCCAGGCGCGCGACGCCTCGTCCATCGCCAACGGGGCCCTGGCCGAGAACATCAACGGCGTCCGCACGGTGCAGGAGACCCGGCGCGAGGGGCTGAACTTCACCCTCTATGAAGAGAAGGCGCGGGCCAATTTCCTGGCCCAGGCCCGGGCCTCCTGGATCGCCCAGGTGATGACCCCGACGGTGGATGTGCTCACGGGCCTCGCCATGGCCTCCATCATCGTCGTCGGCGGCGAGGAGGTGCTCGGCGGCGGCCTGAGGATCGGGATCCTGGTCACCTTCATCATTTCGGTGCAGCGCTTCTTCGATCCGGTGAGGCTGCTCTCCATGCAGTACACCGTCATGCAGCGGGCCATGGCCGCCGGCTATCGTATCTTCGAAGTGCTCGACGTGCCGGTGACCATCTCCGATCGTCCCGACGCCATAGACCTGACGCCGGAGCACCCGGCCACGGTGGAGCTCGACCACGTCAGCTTCGGCTATGATCCGCAGCGGCCCATCCTTCACGACGTCAGTCTCAAGGTCGCGCCGCGGGAAGTGGTCGCCCTGGTCGGGCCGACCGGCTCGGGCAAGACCAGCATCACCGCGCTGGTCCATCGCTTCTATGAGGTCCAGGAGGGCCGGGTCCTGGTGGGTGGCCACGATGTCCGCGACCTCAGCCTCGCCTCGCTCGGCCGCACCGTGGGCATGGTGCTGCAGGAGCCTTTCCTGTTCTCAGGAACGGTGGCCCAGAACATCCGCTACAACACCAAGGGCGCCAGCGACGCGGCGGTGCGCGAGGCGGCCAAGGCGGTTCTGGCTCACGATTTCATCATGCGCCTGCCCCAAGGCTATGACACCCCGCTCGGCCAGCGCGGGCGCAACCTCTCGGTCGGCCAGAGGCAGCTCATCTCCTTCGCCCGGGCCCTGGTGGCCGATCCGCGCATCCTCATCCTCGACGAGGCCACGGCCAATATCGACAGCTTCACCGAACAGGCTATCCAGAAGGCCCTGCGCGTCCTCTTCGCCGGGCGCACCTGTCTGGTCATCGCCCATCGCCTCGCCACGGTGCGCGATTCCGATCGCATCATCGTGCTGCGGGAGGGGCGCATCATCGAGGAGGGCCCCCACGAGGCGCTGATGGCGCTGGGCGGCCTCTATGCGCGGCTCTACAGCTCGAGCCACGGCTCTTTCGACGATCTGGACGAGGCGGCCAGCCTGACCTGAGCCCTATTCGTCGTCAGCGAGGGGCCGCGCCTCCTCGGGGAGCATGATCGGGATGCCGTCGCGCACCGGATAGGCCAGACGCGCCGCACGACTGATGAGCTCCCCCGCCGCGCGGTCATAGACCAGCGGACCGTGCGTCACGGGGCAGACGAGCACCTCCAGCAGACGCGGATCGACGCCCGGCGCCTCGGCCGGATCGAGAGGAGAAGCGGGGGCGTCGTCGTCCATGACACTCCTGGAAAGGGTTCGGGGGCGGGGAGGCGGCCGTATCCTAGAATGCGTTGCGCCGAGATGGAAACGCCTGGCGAGCGCGCAACCCACTCCACGACCTGAGACCAGAGCCCGATTTCACCCTTATCGAGAGCGAATTTCGCCGTCCACAACGGCTCGATCCGCTTGAAACCGGCTCTAGTTAAGGGACGGCCCGTCGTCATCCTCGGCCAGAAGCCCGCCCATCTCAAGAAGGGTGCACAGCGTCTGGAGGCGGGACGCAAGGTCGGGCGCTTCGAGCAGGGCCTGTTTCTCGGCCGCTGAGAAGGGCAGGGCCATGGCCAGGCTGCTGATCAGGGCCGCGGCGGGCGCCGCATCGATCACCTCCCATTCGACGCCCAGCTGACGGCGTTCGAGATAACGGCGCAGGACGGCCAGGAAGGCCTTGCGATCGAAGGCTTCGACCTCGCCGTCCGGCAGGAGATCGATCTGAAAGGGCGCGAAGGCCGCCCGCACCTGGCGGTAGGGCGTGGGCGCCGCCAGTTCGCTCAGCACCTCGAAACGGCACACGCCGGTCAGAGCGATCAGGTACTTGCCATCGCCCGTCTCCGAATAGCTGGTGATGCGGCCGACGCAGCCCACATGGGCGAGGTGCGGCGTGTGGCGCGGTCCTCCCGGCGCCGTCTGGATCATGCCGATCAGGCGGTCGCCGCGCATGACGTCGTCGATCATGTTGAGATAGCGCGGCTCGAAGATCTGCAGGGGCATGACACCGCCGGGCAGGAGCAGGGCGCCGTTGAGCGGAAAGACCGCGATCACTGACGGCAGATCGCTGGTCTTGCGATAGACGCTCACCACTCACCGCCTCCTTGCTTGACGCGACCTCTCAGGCCGCTGGGGGAACCGCCTGGCGGCGCGGCGGCAAGGTCAGGCGAACAGGATCGCCGCCATCTTCTTGCGTCCTTGACGGGCCACGTCGGAGGTGGGTCCCGCCGCCTCGAACACGGTCAAGAGCTCGGCCTTCGCCGCGCCCTCGCTCCAGTCCCGGTCACGGGCCAGGATCTCGAGCAGATGGTCCGCGGCCTCCTGGAGTTTGCCGCGGCCGGCCAGGGCCTTGGCCAGATCCAGACGGGCCTGGTGGTCATTGGGGTCCGCGGCCAGCCGACGCTCGGCGTCGGAGGTCTCGGCCGGGGCCGCGGCGGCGAGGGCCAGGGCCGCGCGCACGCTATCGAGATCGGCGTTCTTGGCCTGGGGCGGGGCCAGGTCGGCCACCTCTCGCGCCCGCTCCAGATCGCCGCCGGCCAGATAGCACCGGGCGAGGCCCCCCAGGGCCGCGAGATTCTCCGGCTCGTCCTGCAGCACCTCGGCGAAGGCCTGCGCCGCCGCCCCTATGTCACCGGCCTCCAGCGACTCCCTGGCCAGGGCGAGCAGGGACTCCGCTTCGCTCGGCGGCGCCCCGGCGGTGAGCCGGTCGATGAAGGCCTTGATCTGGCTGTCGGGCACCGCCCCCATGAAGCCATCCACCGGCTGGCCCTTGGCGAAGGCATAGACCGTGGGCACCGACTGCACGCGCAGCTGGCTGGCGAAGCTGGGGTTCTTGTCGATGTCGATCTTGACCAGCTTGACCTTGCCCTTGGCGGCCTTGACGGCCTTTTCCAGGGCCGGGCCCAGCTGTTTGCACGGGCCGCACCAGGTGGCCCAGAAGTCGACGATGACGGGCTGGACCTTGGAGGCCTCGATCACATCGGCCATGAAGGTGGCGTCGGAGCCATCCTTGATCAGGTCGGTGGGCGGGGAAGCGTCGGCGGCGCCAAGAAGGGTCATGGGACTCAGCTGGAAGGTTGAAGGGACGCGGCGCGCCCCCGATCGATGGATGACAAGATGGTTGCGGCCATCGGCGAGCGCAATGTCGGCCGGCTTAAACCCTGGCGCCGGCCAAGACCAGGGGCGCGGCGCCCCGCTTCACAGGTCGGCGACAAGGCGCATCCTCTCGAAATCGACGATCAGGGGCGCCACGCCCACGGCCGCGAGGAACCGGCGAAACCCCGCCTGGCTGAGGGTCGAGGTGGCGGTATTGACCAGGGGGTGGAAGTTGACCTGTGCCGCGCGGGCCAGAACGGCGTCGAGGACGAACCGGACCTGACGCCCGGGATCGTTGATCAGGGCCAGGCCGGTGACCGAGCCTGGGGTGACGCCGAGGGCTTCGAAGAGCCGCTCGGGCGAGCCGAACGACAGACGCCCCGACCCGATCACGGCCGGCAGGGCCTTCAGATCCACGCGCGTCGCCTGCTCGGCCGAGATCAGCCACAGCTGGCCCCGATGGTCCTTGAGGAACAGGTTCTTGGTGTGGGGGCCGGGGATGGCGGCCTTGATGTCCTCACCCTCCTCGACCCGGAATACCGCCGGATGCTCGGTGGCGCGGTGGTCCACGCCGTGAGCGTCGAGGAAGGCCTCCAGTTCGGCGCGCGTCATCATCGCCTCGGCGTCTCCTCCCATCTCGCCTTGCCCCTCGCATGGTCTCCCCGCCGGAGCCGCGCTAAAGGAGGCTCATGCAGATCGAATGCTTTCCCGTCACCTCGCGGCCGCCGGAAATCGTGCCCGGCCGGCCCCAGCGCGCCTGGATGGAGGCGTTTCAGGACCGGCACGCCTATCGCTGCCTGCCCATGACCATGGCCAACTGCACCGGCTGGGAGGTGCTGTGCCCCGTGGGCTTCACGGCCGAGTGGAACGGCGGGCCGAACCAGGCCGACATCACCGTGCGCGCCGACCATCCTTTCCCTGAGTTCGACGAGTTCGTGAAGAGCCATTTCTCACAAGGCATCCTGACCTTCCATCCCGGCTATCTGTTCCGCACGCCGCCCGGCTGGTCGATGTGGACGAGCGGCCCGCCCAACCATGTCAAGGATGGCATCGCCCCCCTGACGGGCCTGGTGGAGACCGACTGGCTGCCCTTTCCCTTCACCATGAACTGGCTGTTCACCCGGCCCGGCCGGGTGCGCTTTTCCAAGGGCGAGCCGTTCTGTTTCATCACCCTGATCCAGGACAAGCCGCTGGAGGAAGTGGAGATCGTGCAGAAGTCGCTGACCCGCGACGCCGACCTGCATGGCCAGTACGAGGCCTGGACCCGGCGCCGCGAGGCGTTCATGAAGGGCCTTCGCCGCCGCGACCCGACCACGGTGAAGGAGGCCTGGCAGCGCTTCTATTTCAAAGGCGAGATGCCGGACGACGCGCCGGGCGCCGCCGACGCCGCCCAGACCCACGTCAACAAGCGCCGGCTCAAGACCCTTAAGACAGGGTTTTAAGGCCCCGGCCGCCCGCGGCCCTCGCCCGGAGAGGACGGTCGAGGCGCGAGGCGGACGAGACCGCGGCGCCGGACCGGAGCGCGGGACGCGGGGCGGGAGGGGAACGCCCGGCGACAATTTTTGCATTCGCGCCGCCCGTTCGTATCTGACAACATTATGTTTTATATGAAGTTTCTCTTTGATATCGGCGTCGTTAGGCCAATTGATGCGGCCGAATCGGCCACTTTTCTGGCCACATTTCTGGCCACATATCTGGTCGCAAATGGCCTCCGATTGACCGCATCCTCGCCGCGCAACGGCGACAGATGCGCCGCATCCGGGTCGCGTTCTGGCCCCGGAGCCAGGACACGATCGGCCTTGCAAGGGAGGTCGGCGGGGCTCGCCAAGCACAGGTCAGGTTGAACGGAGAAGATCATGCCGTATAGGGTGGCGTGAATATTGCATTATGTCAAGTTCAGGCGGTCGGTCGGGTCGGATCTCTTTGGCGCATGCACCCAAGGCGACATCGCAAAACCCGGGAGGCGACGGTGACGACGTCTCTCCCGCGCGTTGCGGGACGCCGCCCCTCGATCTCGCAGCGCCCCCCAGACCGGCCCGACGCGCCCCGCGCGCCCCATCGCCCTCAGAGTCT
>JAKBBV010000037.1 GCA_021808285.1 Pseudomonadota bacterium
CATCTTCGCCGCGCTCCTCGATCGGCTGGCCTTTACGCCCTCGCGCTTGGATAAGCTGAAACTTATCCAGGCGCACCTGATTGGGAATCCGGATCCTGAGCGGGGCTATGCCCTGGCCGCCCTGATCGGCGCCCTGGACTTTCCCCAGGTCAAGGCGCAGGCGATCCGGCGGGCGGCGGAGACCCGCCTGGATTCCACGCTCTTCGCCTGGTCCTACGAGTTCGTCGGGGATCTGGCCGAGACCGTGGCCCTGATCTGGCCCGAACGGCAACCGGAGCAGGCGGCGCCATTGCTGTCGGAGGTTGTCGCCTCGCTGGCGCAGGCGCGACGTGACGAGGCTCAGGCGAAACTAGAGGTCTGGCTCGATCGGCTCGACGCCATAGGGCGGTGGGCCCTTCTCAAGCTGATCACGGGAGGTCTGCGTGTCGGCGTTTCCACGGCCCTGGCGCGCCAGGCCGTCGCGGCCTTGGGCGGTGTCGCCACTGCGGAGATCGAGGAAATCTGGTCGACCCTGTCGCCGCCTTATCTCGACCTCTTCGCCTGGCTCGAAGGCCGAGCCGGGAGACCCGCCGGATTCGGGGCCGGCAGGTTCCGACCTGTGATGCTGGCCCAGGCCCTGGATGAAGACAGAGACCTTCAGGAGTTCAAGCCCGGAGACTACGCGGCCGAGTGGAAGTGGGACGGCGTTCGGGTGCAGGCGGTCAGCGAGGGAGGGCGCCGCGAGCTGTACAGCCGCACCGGCGACCGCCTCTCCGACGCCTTTCCAGACCTTCTGGAGGCGCTGGATTTCGACGGGGTCATCGATGGCGAACTGCTTGTCATGCGCCAGGGACAGGCGGCGCCGTTCACAGAGCTTCAGGCCCGGCTCAACCGCAAGTCGCCGAGCCGCGGCCTCCTCGCCCAAAGGCCGGCGGGTCTTCGCGCCTACGACCTCCTTGTGTGGGATGGGACCGATCTGCGCGGGCTGCCCTTTGCTCAAAGGCGCATCCGACTTGAGCGGGCTGTCGCCGCCGTCGCCTCCTCTCGCATAGATCTCTCACCCCTGGTGGCGTTTGAGTGCTGGGGCTCTCTGAGGTCGCTTCGCGCTGCGCCTCCCGCGGGGGAGCCCTGCCGTGCGGAGGGGCTCATGCTCAAGCGCTGGGACTCGGTCTATGTGGGCGGACGCCCGCGCGGCCCCTGGTTCAAATGGAAACGGGACCCGTTCCTCGTCGACGCGGTTCTTCTCTATGCTCAGCGGGGTCATGGCCGCCGCTCGGGGACCTATTCCGATTTCACGTTTGGGGTCTGGGACGAGGACGCGGAGGGCCGCCGGGCTCTCACGCCCGTCGGGAAGTCCTATTTCGGGTTTACCGACGCGGAATTGGTGCAGTTGGACGCCTATGTGCGCGCCCATACCGAGGCAAGGTTCGGTCCGGTGCGGCAGGTCATCGCCAGGGTGGACCAGGGCCTGGTCCTCGAAGTCGCCTTCGAGGGCCTGCAAAGATCAAGTCGCCATAAGGCCGGCCTGGCGATGCGCTTTCCGCGCCTTCATCGCATCCGCTGGGACAAGTCTCCCGCAGAGGCCGACAACCTGGCGACGCTCGAACGGATTCTGCGGCGTATGGAAAGCGGCGACCGGACTTCCGATCAGCCATTATAGCCGCGTACCGCTTCGACGATGTCGTCCTGGGTCGATGTCTGGAGATAGGCGTGCATCGGCAGCGCGATCACCTGATCGGCCTTCGCCTCCGAGACCGGCAGGCCGCCCGGACCTCTCGCGAAGCCCACATAGGGCTTCTGCAGGTGCATCGGCACCGGATAATAGACCGCCGTGGGGATGCCCGCCGCCCTGAGATGGATGGCAAGGCCGTCGCGGTCGCGATGCTCGACGACATATTGCGCCCAGGTGCTCCGCCCGCCTTCGATTACCCTCGGCGTCCGCAGGCAGACGCCGGTAAGCTCCTCGCTATAGCGATCGGCGATCACCTGGCGTCTGGCGATCTCCTCTTCGAATACCGATAGCTTTTCCAGAAGGATCGCCGCCTGAATGGTGTCGAGTCGCGAGTTCATGCCGACCCGGGCATTGATATATTTGGGATCATGGGCGTCTAGCCGACCGTCCGCTGGCGTCGCCTTGCCATGGATTCGAAGGGAGTCCATGCGCTCCCAAAGGTCCGGATCATTGACCAGGACCGCGCCTCCATCGCCATAGGCCCCCAGAGGCTTGGCCGGAAAGAAGCTGGTGGTCACCGCGTCCGCCCAGGCGATCGGGTGACGCCCGTTCAGAGTACAGCCGAATCCTTGGGCGGAGTCGGCGATGAGCTTGAGCCCCCGACGGCGGCAGATCTCCGAGAGGCGGGGATAGTTGGCGGGTTGACCAAACAGATCCACAGCGATGACGACACGGGGGCGGAGCCGGCCTTCCGCCTCGATGGCCTCAATCGCCGCTTCGAGGTGGTCGGGGTCCATCGTGTAGGTGTCGGGCCTGATATCGACAAAAACCGGCTCTGCGCCAGACAAGGGCGCCACCTCTGGCGTGGCGGCAAAGGTGAAGGCGGGGCAGAAGATCGCGTCGCCCGCGCCGATCTCCCAGGCCATCAGGGGAAGCGACAGGGCATCGGTGCCGTTGGCGCAGCTAAGCCCCAAGCGGGCCCCGCAGAAGGCCGCAAGTCGCTTTTCGAACTCCGCCACTTCGGGGCCCATCACATAGGCCCCGTGCGCCAAAACCCTGGCGATGGCGGCTTCGATGCGGGGCTTCAGTCGGGCCTGCTGGGCGGCGAGGTCGATGAAAGGGATCATGAAGCGGCCTTAGGGCGCGTCGCGGCCTCGCGCCATACACACCCTGTTTCGTTTCGTTTCAAAATGCGCCCCGGCGGGGAGATCGGGTCCATCAGAACCCGGTCGTCAGCGGGGCGACGGACCATGGCGCGATCGAAGGTGTCGCCTGGGGTCTTTGACCGCCGCGTGCCCGGCCTTAGAACGTCGGCCTTCCGACGCCCTAAGCACCTTGAGTACGAGAGGGAGAGCCTTGGCCGCGACGACGATGCCTTCAGACCCGGCGACCCGCGCAGCCGTAGCCGCCGTCCGAGCGGAGGTGGAGGGCTTGGCGGCTCTCGCCGAAGCCTTGCAGGGGGACTTGGCTGGCCCTTTCTCCGCCGCCGTCGCCGCCATCGCTGCGGCCAGGGGCCGGGTGGTGGTGTGCGGAATCGGCAAGAGCGGACATGTCGCGCGCAAGGTCGCCGCCACCTTCGCCTCGACTGGAACCCCGGCCTTCTTTCTGCATCCCGCCGAGGCCAGTCACGGCGATCTGGGTATGATCGCGCGTCAGGACGTCCTTCTCGCTTTGTCCTGGTCCGGCGAGACCCCGGAATTGCGCGACGTGGTCAGCTACGCCAAGCGGTTGGGTGTTCCGGTCCTCGCGCTGACCTCGGAGCCGGGTAGCGCTCTGGCCAAAGCGTCCGATGTTGCGCTCGTGCCTCCTCGCACGCCGGAGGCCTGTCCGATCGGCCTGGCGCCGACGACATCAACGACGGTTCAGATGGCGCTGGGTGACGCCTTGGCGATCGCCCTGCTTGATCGACGTGGTTTCTCGGCTGGCGATTTCCGCGCCTTTCATCCGGGCGGCAGCCTCGGAGCCCGTTTGGTGAGGGTCGGTGATCTCATGCTCACCGGGAAAGAGCTTCCGCGTTTGGAGCAGACCGCGACCTTGTCGGAGGCGATCGTGGAAATCACCCGGGGCCGCCTCGGCGGGGTGGCGATCGTTGATGCGCGAGGACGC
The DNA here is from genome assembly GCA_021808285.1 of Pseudomonadota bacterium. GTDB lineage: Bacteria > Pseudomonadota > Alphaproteobacteria > Caulobacterales > Caulobacteraceae > Acaudatibacter. The sequence continues at coordinate 3,758 of JAKBBV010000037.1, forward strand.
CTCGCCGGCGCCTTCACCGACGGCGACCTGCGCCGGGCCCTGCCGTCCGCCCGCCTCGACGAGCCAGTGGCGAGATATATGACCCAGACCCCGGTCTTCACCGCGCCTGGCGTTCTGGCCAGTGAGGCGCTGCGCCTGATGACCGAACGTCCGCGACCCATCCTGCTGATCTTCGTCTGCGACAATGGGTGTTTGGTCGGCGCCGTTCACATGCATGATTTATTGCGCGCGGGGGTGTCCTGAATCCCGAATTGGGATGTTTTTACCCATTCTGTGAGCTTTTAGGGTTCACCCTGCGCTCCCGTAGCGGTTAGAGCACGGAGCGTCGACGCGTTTTTTGCGTCGACCTTGAATCGTCCCCTAACTTGAAGTCCCAGGGCGTGTTGTGCGCTCGCCGGGCGGTTCGATGTGAACGCAAGGCGATCTGGGAAGGCACGACCATGAACCTCACGCTCGAAGACATCCAGGCCGCGGCCGCGCGGATCGCGGGACACGTGGAGCGCACGCCTTGCCGGCTGTCGCGCACCCTGTCGCGGATTACCGGGGCCGAGGTCTGGGTGAAGTTCGAGAACCTCCAGTTCACCGCCGCCTATAAGGAACGCGGGGCCCTCAACCGCCTGTCGCTGCTGACGGCGGCGGAGCGGCGTCGCGGCGTCATCGCCGCTTCGGCGGGAAACCACGCCCAAGGGCTGGCGTATCACGGTCAGCGGCTCGGCGTGCCCGTCACCATTGTCATGCCGCGTGGCACTCCCAATGTGAAGATCGTCCAGACCCGTGAGTTCGGTGCCGAGGTCGTGGTGGACGGCGATAACTACGACGCCGCCTATGAGGTCGCCAGCAAACTCTGTGAAGATCGCGGACTCGTCTTCGTGCACCCGTTCGACGATCCCGCTGTAATGGCGGGCCAGGGAACCGTCGCCCTGGAGATGCTGGAGGATGTTCCGGACCTGGAGGTCCTGCCCGTACCAATCGGCGGCGGGGGGCTTATCAGTGGGGTGGCGACGGCGGCCAAGTCGCTCTGTCCGCAGATCCGTGTTCTGGGCGTCGAGCCCGCCATGTACCCCTCCTTCACAGGACGCATGCGAGGATTGAGCGCTTCCTGCGGCGGCCAGACCATCGCTGAGGGCATCGCCGTCAAAGCTGTGGGAAATCTGACCTATGCCGTGTCGCGCCCCTTGATCGACGAGGTGCTTCTCCTGGAGGAGCCCTATTTCGAGCGCGCCGTGGCCCTCTACTGCAACGTGGAAAAGACGGTGGTCGAGGGGGCAGGGGCGGCGTCCCTCGCGGCGCTTCTGGCCTATCCTGAACGATTCCGCGGCAAGAAATGCGGCCTGATCATCACCGGCGGCAATATTGACGCGCGTCTGCTGGCCTCGGTCCTTAGCCGCGAATTGGTGCGCGCCCAGCGTCTCGTCTTCCTGCGGGTGATCGGGGATGATCGACCTGGCCTTCTGGCGACAGTCTCGGCGACCATTGGGGGATTGGGTGGAAACATCCTTGAGGTGGCGCACAACCGCCTGGCCCTGGACGTTCCCGCCAAGGGTGCGGAGTTCGATATCATGGTCGAGACCCGCGATGCTCAGCACACTCAGGAGATCATCGACGCCTTGGCCGAGAACGGCTACCCGCCCCGGATGGTCTGAGCCGGTCAATGGCCCAGCGCGCCGCGTCCCGGACAGTCTCGCAGGCGTCGTCAAGCCGCGCCTGCGCCGCGCCGACGAGGCGTGGATCAGCCGAATTGGCGATGGCGTAGAGAACGTTGCGCACGAAGCGGTCGCGTCCGATCCGCTTGATTGGATTGGCTGAGAACAGGGTGCGGAAGCTGGCGTCATCGAGCGCGGCGAGGTCGGCCAGGGCGGGCGTCTGAAGTTCTGGCCGGGGCCTGAGTGCGCTTTCGCGAGCCCTCTGGGCGAACTTGTTCCAGGGGCAGACGGCTAGGCAGTCGTCGCAGCCATAGATGCGATTGCCCAGCGCGGAGCGGAGGTCTTCTGGAACCGGGCCGGCGTGCTCGATGGTGAGATAGGAGATGCAGCGGCGCGCATCGAGCTGATAGGGCGCTGGAAAGGCCGAGGTCGGGCAGATATCGAGGCAGGCGCGGCAGGCCCCGCAGTGGTCGCCCGATGGCGTCGACGCCGGAAGCTCGAGATCGGTCAGGATGGCGCCGAGAAACAGCCAAGACCCGAAGGCGCGGGAGACCAGATTGGTGTGTTTGCCCTGCCAACCGAGGCCAGCCTCTGCCGCGAGCGGCTTTTCCATCAATGGGGCGGTGTCCACGAACACCTTGACGCTCGCGTTCCCGGCACGGGCGATGCGTCCCGCCAGCCCTTTCAGCCTTCCCTTGATGAGGTCGTGATAGTCGCGACCCTGAGCATAGACTGAGATCACGCCCCGGTCCGTTCGCAGCAGCCCGTTCAACGGGTCGCCGTCCGGCCCATAATTAAGCCCAACAACAATCGCGCTCCGCGCATCCGCCCACATGGCCGCCGGATGTCGACGACGGGCGGCGGTCTGCGACATCCAGGTCATCTCGCCGTGACGGTCGAGCTCGACGAACCGTTGGAGGCGTTCCGCTGCGGGCCAGTCCCGCGACGGACGGGCGACGCCGCAGGCATCAAACCCCGCCGCCCGGGCCCAGCCGGGTAGGCTCCTGGAGAGCGACTCTAGCCTAAGCTCAGAAGTCGAGATCGTCATAGAAGCTCGCCGGAGCAAGACCGGGCCAACGGTCAGCGAGCAAGGGTCGAAAGGCCGGCCGGGATTTGATCCGCATGTACCAGGTCTTGACTGCGGGAAACTCTCGCCAGGGCACATCCCCAAAATAGTCGACGACCGAGATGTTCGCCGCAGCCGCGAAGTCCGCCAGGCTAAGCCGACGCCCCGCCAGCCAGTCGCGGGACTGCAGGAGCTTTTCCATATAGACGAGGTGCTCGCGCAGGGCGTCTCGGCCCTGGCGCATATTGTAAAGGTCCGGAGCGCCGAGCTTGAGGAGCCGCTTTTCCAGTTTCTCGTGCAGCAGGAAGGCGTTGACCTCGTTGTCGAATTTACGGTCGAACCATTGCAGCAGCCGGCGGGCTTCTGCGCGCTCGGCCGGAGAGGCGCCCAGAAGGCCGATATCGGGGGCCGTCTCCTCGAGATGCTCAAGGATGGCCCGCGCCTCGCAGATCGCCACCTGTCCCTCGCTGGTTTTCTCCACCAAGACCGGTGTGAGGCCAGAGGGGTTTAGCGCTGTGAAGGCCTTCGGTTGCTCCCAATAACGGACGAGCACATCCTCGAAGGGCAGGCGCTTTTCGCCCAACGCCAGCCGCACTTGGCGCGAGGCTGGGTCGAGCGGGAAATGATGAAGGGTCCGAACGACGCTCATGACGCTGGGGCGCTATAGCCATATTCGGTGGTGACGATAAGGGCATGAAGGGACATGGGCGGAGTCGGATGTCTGATTATGCCTTTCCAGGCGACCCCCTCATGGCGCGGTGAACGCCGGGATGAGGTTCGGCCCGGCCGCGCGGGTCAGGGTGGATCAGAATATCCGCCGTCGGGAACGCGGTGAGGATGCGCCTTTCGGCTGCGACCATCACCTTGTGGGCCGCTTCGAGGGTTAAGGTAGGCTCGAGCGCGGCGTGGAACTGGATATGCGTGATCGGACCGGCCTCCCGGGTGCGTAATTGGTGCACATCCCCGATAGCTGGGTCTTCGAGGGCCAGGGCGATGATCTGGCGCCGGTCGTTCTCCGGAAGCTCGTGATCCAAAAGCTGGTTCGATGCTTCGCGATAGACGGCCAACGCGCTCCACACCAGGATAGCGGCGATAATCAGGCCGGAGACCGCGTCCAAGGCCGGGATCTTGAGGCTGGCGGCCGCCGCCACACCGGCCAAGGCGATAAAATTTGAAAACAGATCGGTGGCATAATGCGCCCGGTCCGCCGAGACGGCGACCGATTGCGTCCGGGCTAACGTCCGGGTCTGCATCGCCACGAGAAGTGTGGTGAGGATCATGGAGATCACCATCACATCTAGCGCCAGACCCTCATGGACCAGGGCCTTTCCCCGGATCAGGCTGTGGACGGCGGCTTCGGCGATGAGGGCGGCGGAAACGCAGATGAGGGCGGCTTGCAATAGGCTGGCGAAAGCCTCCATCTTGCCGTGACCGAAGCGATGCTCCGTGTCTGGCGGTTCTGCGGCATAGCGAACAGCGAGAAAGCTGGCGCCTGAGGCGATGAGATCGATGCCCGAGTCCGCGGCGGAGGCCAGCACAGCGACCGATCCGCTTCGAAGAGTGGCCCAGGTCTTCACCGCCATAAGGGTCGCGGCGATGCCGACCGAAAGCCATGTCAGACGCCGGGTCCAGAGTGCGGTTTCCGCGAGATCGAGTTTGGTCTGCGACACGCGAATTTAGATAGACTCGTTGGACGAATTTCCCAACTGGCCCAGATACCTCCTTGGGCGTGCGGGTATGACGGCGGAGTTGACGCGGTCAGTCGATTGCCCGGGGGCCGACATAGCGAGATTGCGGGCGAATCAGGCGTCCCGTGGCGACCTGCTCGCGGGCATGGGCGATCCAGCCCGCGGCGCGGCCCGCGGCGAAGGTGCAGGTAAAAGCTTCGGGGGGCAGGCCCAGCGCCTCCAGCAACAACGCGGTGTAGAACTCCACATTGGTCGCCAGGGATCGACCTGGCTTGCGTTCCGCCAGTATCGTCAGGGCGGCCGACTCCACGGCCTCGGCCAGGCGTAGGCGCCCAGGCGGGACCTTCTGCGCGGTCAAAAGCCTCTTCACCGCTGCCTTGAGCGCGTCGGCTCGGGGATCGCGCACCCGATAGACCCGGTGACCGAAGCCCATCAGGCGATCTCCTCGAGCCAGGGCGCCTTCAAGCCAGGCTCGCGCCTCCTCCGGGGCGGTCACGCCGTTGAGCATCTCGATCACCGGCCCTGGGGCGCCGCCGTGCAGGGGGCCCTTGAGGGCGCAAAGTCCGGCGATGACCGCCGAGGCCAGTCCCGCATGGGTCGAGGCGACGACGCGTGCGGCGAAGGTGGAGGCGTTGAGGCCATGATCGATGACCGTGACCAGATAGGTGTCGAGGGCGCGCGCCTCAGCGTCGGACGCCGGCGCGCCGCGCAGCATGCGCAGGAGATCGGCAGCGTGCCCGAGGCGAACATCGGGCGCGATCGGCGCTTGGCCTTTCTGGGCCCGCACCGCCGCGGCGGTGAAGACGGCCGGGGCAGCGGCCAGGCGCAGGGCGGTGGAAAGCGCGTCGCCATCGGCGAGGCGGGCCAGCAACGCCCGCACGATCTCCATGGTGGTCATGTCGCTCAGATGGGTGTCCAGAGCCGCAACCTCCTCGAACGCTTCGGCGCGCGCACGCCCCAGGGGCGCGGCCAGGTCGTCAGGCAGATCCTCAAAATGGCCCTCCCAGAGTAGGCGCATCGTCCACTCAAACGCGCGAACTCCGGCCAGGTCTGCGAGGCTGTGGCCCCTGATCACCAGCCGGCCCGCGTCGCCATCCACCTCGGAGAGCAGGGTGTGCGCGGCGATGACGTTCTCCAACCCATCGATGGCTTCAATCATGGGACTCGCTCCTTTGGCTTCGGCGGCCGCTCCGTGAACGCAGGCCTAGTCAAAATCAAGATTGATCAATATGATCAATGTTAGATGAGCGAGTGGATCGAGGCGCGTGAGGTCTGTCGTCTGCTGGGGGTCAAGCCCCAGACGCTCTATGCCTATGTGAGCCGGGGCCGGATCCGCTCGGCGCCGGATGCGCGCGATCCCCGCCGGGCCCTCTATGCGGCGGCCGATGCGGCGTTGTTGGCTCACAAGCGTGCGCGTGGACGGAAGGCGGCGGATGTGGCCGCCGGCGCCATCGCGTGGGGGGAACCGGTCCTCGTCTCGTCGATCACGACGGTCGCCTTTGGACGTCTCTATTATCGCGGTCTGGACGCCGTCGACTTGGCCGAGACTGAAACCTTTGAGGGTGTGGCCCGTCTGTTGCGCGGAGATCAGGCGAGCGGTGCGCCCCGTCGTCTGCGGTCGCCGCCACCGTCGGGTTCAAATATGCGGGCGCGACTCTTCGCCGTTCTGGCGGATCGGGCCTGCGTCGATCCACCCCTCGCGCGCAGCGCCGAGGCGGATTGGGGGGGCATGGCTGCGACCCTGTTGGACGTGGTCACGGACGCGGTGTGCGGCGTCGTCGAGAGCGGCGCCATCCATGAACGCCTGGCCCGCGCCTGGGGGCTTGGTTCTCAAGGACAGGATCTGGTGCGCCGCGCCCTTGTCCTTCTGGCTGACCATGAACTGAACGCGTCGACCTTCGCGGCTCGCGTAGCGGCCTCGACCGGCGCCTCCCTTTCGGCTGCGGTTTTGGCGGGTCTGGCGGTCCTGACAGGGCCGCATCACGGCGGCGCGCACCAAGCGGTGACGGATTTGGCCGTGGAGGCGCGGCGCCTCGGTCCAGGTGAGACGGTCACCGCTCGCCTGGCCTTCTGGCGCCCCGCGCCCGGCTTTGGACATCCGCTCTATCCGGACGGCGATCCCCGCGCCCGGGCGCTTCTGGGGGCGTTTTCGCCTCCCCAAGCCCATCGGGACCTCAACGCCGCCATGACCGCCGCGCACGGCGGAAGCGACTCAGCCAATGTCGACTTCGCCCTTTCTGCGCTCGCCGGCGCCCTGGATCTGCCGCCCGACGCTCCGTTCATCCTCTTCGCCGTGGCAAGGACCGCGGGATGGATCGCCCACGCCATCGAGCAGGCCCGGACAGGTGCGTTGATCCGCCCCCGCGCGCGCTACGAAGGAATCTCTCCCCGTGAGGTCTGAGCTTCCATGAGGCTTGGTCTCAGTGACCGACAACCACGTCTCCGGAGCCCGCCACGCGCCGGGTGACCTCACCGGTCACCTGCGCTACGTGCACATCTCCGGATCCAGCGACCCTGGCGTTGAGACTTTGGGCCACGCCGCCGAAATTCACGTCCCCCGAACCTGCGATCGCCACGTCCATGGTCCCGACCGACCCACCTCTCACCCGAACATCTCCCGATCCGCTGACATAAACCGTCAGGGGGCCGTCGACCTCGTCGGCGTGAACATCGCCTGACCCTGAGATATGGGACTGAAGGCCGCCGTGCGCGGCGTGCAGCCAGGTGTCGGCCGAACCTGCCACACGCAGGGCCACCTCAGCGGCGTCGCCGGCGCGAAGGTTCCCCGAGCCCGATATATCTGCATGCAAAGGACCACTCTGATTGGCGACCGTCCAGTCGCCACAGCCGCTGTTGGCCAGGTCCAGCCCTGCGCCACGACCCACCGCGCCGAATACCGCGCCGCCGGCGCGAACCACCGCCATGCGAGGCGTGTGCACCACGACGGCCGGCATGGTTCCAATGTCGACACTCGGTCGTCCGAACACGGAGACACGTGTCTTTCCAAGCAGGTTATTGTGACAGTAGGCCGAGGAGAACGTCAGGTCGCCGTCGACCAGGACCTGATCGCCCTCGCGCGTCACGCGAAGGGGATAGTGAGAATTGGTCCGGGTGATTGTGACCTCGACGTCGCTGCGGTCTTCGGGAATGACCGTCACCTGAGCCACCGCGTGCTCGATGCGAACTGCTGGTTCGGCCACGCCAGCGCCGGCCAGTCCGATCGCCGTAAGGGCGGCGCCAGTCGCGACCCCAAATCTAAGAAGATTGCGCATCATGGCCTCGCCCCTTTTCTCGCTGCACCTAGCAAGAGGCTAGGCGCGAGCCGGCGGCGGGTCAGCTTAATTCGCCGTCATATTTCAAGAGCTGACCCGGAGATTCGTCTTCAAGCCGAAGATACCCTCTAAGGGGCGGCTCACGGCGGGCGCCCTCGCCCCCGCCTTATTTCAGATAGCTGCGGAGGATGCCTACGAGGTCATTGGCGGCTTGGACGCGGGGGTCGGAGGCAGGGGCGTCAGGATCGATCATGTGCTCGCGCACATGGTCCTCGATAACCTCGGCGATGAAGCCTTCCAACGCGCCTCGACACGCCGTGGCCTGTTGGAGGACCCTCGCGCATTCCTGGTCCTGCTCCACCGCCCGCTCGACCGCCTCAAGCTGACCCCGGATGCGTCTCAAGCGATGGAGCAGGCGGGTCTTTTCATGAGCGACGTGGGCCATCGCCAAACCTCTCGTAGAACCGTCGTTGACATATACTATACTGGGGTATAGCTCGGCCGTCCATCCCTTCGCTCTGGCGCATCGAGGGGCCGGATTTCGCAAGTCTGTCGTGTCGCAAGGGCATGAAGGGGTCATGTTCGACTTGAACTCTCTCTTGTCCGCTGGCGTCTTCGCGACGATGCTCCTGATCGCTGCGACAGCGACCGAGGCCCAGACTGTGCCGTTGTCGGCGATGGTTTTGGGGGAGACCTCAGCCCCCGCCGTTGATGGGGTCGCGGACCCGGGCGACCTCCCAGCCGCACTGCCGCCGGGCGCTGACGACGGCCTCCTCAACAAGCTGGCGCTTCACGGCCAGACCACCTTTACCGATCAGGGCCACCCTAGCTTTCGCTCGCCCTATGTTGGCCCCAACAGCCTGAGCCCTGTGGCCCAGGGGCGGGAGACCTGGGATGCGACCTTGTTCCTCGGCGCCTCCCTCTGGCGCGGGGCGGAGGCGTGGATCGCGCCGGAGCTCGATCAGGGGTTTGGCCTCGACGATACCCTGGGCGTCGCGGGATTTCCAAGCGGCGAGGCCTACAAGATCGGTCGCGCCGCCCCCTATTTCCGGCTACCCGAGTTTTTTCTCCGCCAGACCGTGGACCTGGGAGGTGGGACGACAAGGCTCGACGCGGCTGCAGGCCAACTCGCCCAGACCGTCACCCAGAACCGCCTTGTGGTCACCGTGGGCAAGTTCGGCGTCACCAGCGTCTTCGACAACAACGCCTATGCCCATGACCCGCGCGGCGACTTCCTCAACTGGACGATCATTGACGCCGGCACGTTTGACTACGCCGCCGACGCCTGGGGTTACAGCGTGGGTGGGACGGTGGAGTGGTATCAAGGGGCCTGGGCCCTGCGCGGTGGTCTCTTCCTGCTCTCCAATGTGCCCAACAGCCCCTATATCGACACTCGCTTCGACCAGTTCCAGTTCGTCTGGGAAGGAGAGCGTCGCTATGTTCTGGGGGATCACCCCGGCAAATTGCTGGTCACGGGCTTTCTGAGCCGAGGGCGCATGGGAACCTATGTGGACGCCATCACCTATGCGCAGGCCAATGGCGGGCCCCCTTCCACCGCCCTTGTCAGGCGCTACTCCAGCCGTCCCGGCGTGAGCCTCGACTGGCAACAGGAGATAACTTCTGATCTCGGCGTCTTCCTTCGCGCCGGCTGGGCGAGCGGTCAGTACGAAACATACGAATTCACTGACGTCGACGAGAGCGTGTCGGGGGGACTGTCGCTCAAGGGCAAGGCGTGGGGCCGCGCTCAGGACACCGTCGGGCTGGCGGGCGTGGTCAATCTGGCCTCGCCACAGCTCATCTCCTATCTCGCCGATGGCGGACTGGGCGTGCTGGTCGGGGATGGGCGTCTGACCCATCCTGGCGGCGAACGCATCGTCGAGACCTATTACGACCTGGCGGCCAATCGTTACTTCGACACCGCGCTCGATTATCAGTTCGTCGTCAACCCCGCCTATAACCGCGACCGCGGCCCCGTCTCGATATTCGCGATACGCCTGCACGGCCAGTTCTGACGCTGATCAAAAGCGAAGGAGCCGGGCCTCCTTGACGTGCGGCAAGGCGCGGAGCCGCTCCATCAACTCCGGGTCCGGGTCCTGATCGACGCCGACCAAGGCGATCGCGTCATCGCCCGCCGCCACGCGCCCCAAATTGAAGGTCGCGATATTGATCCCGGCTCCGGCCAGGAGATCGCCCAGGGCGCCGATGAACCCTGGCCGGTCGAGATTATTCACATAGAGCATGGACGCCGCGAACACGGCGTCGAGTTCCATCCCTTTGACCTCAACGATCCGCGGCGCGCCGGCTATCACCGCCCCCGCGAACGACCGGCGTCCCAGGTCCGTGACCACGGTGATGCGCATCAGGCTGTCATAGATCGGCGAGGTTTCTTGCAGGCTTTCCGAGACCGTCAAGCCGCGTTCCCGAGCCACCAAGGGGGCCGAGACCAAATTGATTTCCGCCAACATGGGACGCAGCACCCCGGCCAAGGCCGCGGCCGTCAAGGGGCGGTGATTGAGGGCGGAGATGTGGCCTTCGAAGGCGATCTCCACGGTCTTGAGACCTTCGTCCACCATCTGTCCGGCGAAGGCGCCCAATTTCTCGGCCAGGGCGACGAAGGGACGGAGCTTCGGCGCCTCATCGGCGGTGATCGAGGGGCTGTTGAGTGAGTTGGTGACGGCCCCCGTGACCAGGAAATCGCTCATTTGCTCGGCCACCTGCAAGGCGACATTGAACTGAGCCTCCTCAGTAGAGGCGCCGAGGTGCGGGGTGGCGATGAAATTGGGGGCGCCAAACAGGAGGTTCTCCTTGGCTGGCTCCTCGATAAAGACATCAAAGGCGGCGCCGCCAACCTGACCTGACTCCAGGGCCTCGCGCAGCGCCGCCTCGTCCACCAAACCCCCACGGGCGCAGTTGACGATCAGAACGCCTTTGCGGGTCTTGGCCAGAGCGTCGCGTGAGAGAATGTTACGGGTCTTGTCCGTCAGCGGCGTATGCAAGGTGATGACCTCGGCGCGGGCCAGGAGCTCGTCCAGCTCAACCTTTTCGACCCCGATCTCGATCGCCCGCTCTGGCGACAGGAACGGATCATAGGCGAGCACGCGCATCTTCAGTCCGTTGGCGCGGTCGGCAACGATGGAGCCGATGTTGCCGGCGCCAATCAGACCCAGGGTCTTGGCGTAAAGCTCGACGCCCATAAAGCGGTTCTTCTCCCAGCGGCCGGCCTGGGTGGAGAGGTCTGCGGCGGGGATCTGCCGGGCCAGGGCGAACATCAGGGCGATAGCGTGCTCGGCGGTGGTGATCGAGTTGCCGAAGGGCGTGTTCATCACGACGACGCCGGCGGCGGTGGCGGCGGGAATGTCGATATTGTCGACGCCGATCCCGGCCCGCCCAATGACCTTGAGCTTTACGCCCGCCTGGATCACAGCCTTGTCCGCCTTGGTCGCCGACCGCAAAGCCAACCCATCATAGTCTCCGATGGTCTCCAGCAGCTCGGACTTCGAGAGGCCGACCTTCACGTCGGCGATTACGCCGCGATCTCGAAAGATGTCGACGGCGGCAGGGGCAAGGGCGTCGGCAATGAGCACGCGCGGGGTCATGCTGTAACTCCAGTTTGGGGGCGACGCGGAGGCGTCAGTCAGGCGGCGAGAAGCTCGGCGGCGACCGCCGAGAAGGCCCATTCGAGCCACGGGATGAGCGCCTCAAGGTCAGAGGCTTCCACTGTGGCGCCGCACCAGATCCGTAAGCCCGGCGGGGCATCGCGATAGGCGCCGATATCCAGGGCCACACCTTCGGCCTCCAGCCGGGTCGCTAGAGCTTTGGCGAACTCCGCCTGACCCGCGGCATCCAGTCTGGCCACGCGCGGGTCGATAACCTTCAGACAGACCGAGGTGTTGGACCGGATCGCGGGGTCCTCGGCCAGGAATCCCACCCACTCGGTTCGCTCGACCCACCGGGCTAGGACCGCGAGATTCACGTCGGCCCGCGCCTTGAGCGCCACCAGGCCGCCCAGTCCCTCGGCCCATGCCAGGGCGTCGAGATAGTCCTCCACGCAAAGCATCGAGGGCGTGTTGATGGTGGCGCCCTCGAAGATCTCAGCATTCACCTTCCCGCCCTTGGTGAGACGGAACAGTTTGGGCATGGGCCAAGCGGGCTTATAACTTTCGAGACGGGCCACGGCCCGAGGCGAGAGGATGATGACCCCATGGGCGGCTTCCCCGCCCAAGACCTTCTGCCAGGAGAAGGTCACCACATCCACGCGGCTCCAAGCGATGTCCTGAGCGAAACAGGCGCTTGTAGCGTCGCAGATCGCCAGACCCTGGCGATCAGCGGCGATGAACTCGCCATTGGGCACCCGCACGCCTGAGGTGGTGCCATTCCAGGTGAAGACCAGATCAGCCTGCGGACGGACCCGGGCGAGGTCGGGCAAGGCGCCATAGGGGGCGTCAAGGACCTCCGCATCAAGTTTGAGCTGACACACGATATCGGTCGCCCAATCCTTGCCGAAAGACTCGAAGGCCAGGATCTGCACCGGTCGCGGCCCGAGCAGAGACCACATCGCCATTTCCATGGCGCCCGTGTCCGATCCCGGGGTGAGACCGATGAGGTAGTCGTCAGGGACTTGCAGGAGACGCCGGGTCTGATCGATCGCGGCTTGAAGGCGCGCCTTGCCAGGCTTGGACCGGTGTGATCGGCCCAAAAGCGCGGAACTCAGATGTTCAGTGGACCAACCGGGCCGCTTGGCGCAGGGCCCAGAGGAAAAATGGGCGCAGGCCGGTCGCTGCGCCGGCTTGGCGAGGGTCGTCATCACAATGTCTCCCATCCTTGCAGATGGGCAGCGTCCCGTTGGGGGGACGTGGCCCGCTCCAAAGAGACCCTGGATTCGCGTTCAGAGCAAGGCGTTTCCGCACCTGCGAGAAACCCGGTTAGGTCGATCGGAGGCGCGAAGGCCCGTAAGCGAGCGCCTAATACCCCGCGCTGATCCGGCTCAGCGCTGAGCGCATCTGTCGCAGGCGTGTATCGGCCTCGGCCATGGTGCGGTTGAGCGCCCCCTCGTCCTTTCGCCAGACTCGAGCAATTTGCGCCCAGGCTGCGGCCATCGCTGCAACTCGCACGGGCTTGGCCTCCAGTCCCGCCGCCTCCAGGAGGGCGCGGGCGGTGAAGGGGAATTGCGCGAGCGTCAGGGCAGGCGCCTGGCGGGCGATTGCGATCAGGGCGTCACGCCGGGGCGCCATGACCTCAAGCCGGGCCATGACGGCGTCGAACAGCCGGTCATGCGCCTCCGTCTCGTCCGCTGGGACGGCGCGCAGCGCATCGAGATCGAGCGTGCGCGAAGTCAAATTGACCAAAGCCGCCTTGGAAGGGGCGAGGGAGTAGAGCTCAGCCATCCCAAGGCCCGCCCGGGCGGCCACCTCGCGCAGCGTGAGGGAAAGAAAGCCCTGCTCCTGCACCAGATCCAGAAAGGCGGTCGTGGCCAAGGCGGCCGAAGTGGCGGACATCGCAGTGGCGCGGAGTTTAGACGGCCTCATCGCTCGCCGCCCAGCTCCCGTGAACGGGCCGCCGCGGCCGCCACCGTGCGGCCCAGCAGATCGTCCAGAGCTCCGTCGCCTGTCAGCACCGCGAGGGCGGCCTCGGTCGTCCCGCGGGGCGACGTGACCTGGCGCCTAAGTGTCTCTGCGCTCTCGCCGCTCGATTCCAGGAGCGCGGCTGCGCCGATCAGGGCCTGTCGCGCCAAGGCGCGGGCTGTCTGCGGGCCAAGGCCCACGGCGACGCCTGCGGCTTCAAGGGCTTCGACCACGGCGTAGAGATAGGCTGGGGCGGACCCCGACGCGGCGGTCACCGCGTGAATCTGGTCCTCCACCTCTAGTTGGGCGACGGAGCCCAGGGGCGCGAACAGTTCGGCGATCTGGTTTGTGAACTCTGCGCTGGCGGACCAGATCCCCGTAGAGCCCTTGCCCACGGCCGTGGCGGTGGTCGGCATGGCCCGGACGACGGGGCGGTTGCCGAACTGCTCGATGAGGGCGGCGGAGGAAACTCCGGCCATGACGGAGATCAACGTCGCTTCAGGGTCAAGTTGCGAGGTGAGAGCCTCTGTAGCCGAACGCCAGACTTGCGGCTTGAGGGCCAGCAGGACGGTCCGCGCTTCTGAATAGGCCCCGGCAGGTGGGTTGAGGCGGGCGCCTGCCTCGCACGCCCTCTGCGCGGTCTCGCCTGGCGCCAGATCGACGATGATAAAGTCGGAGGCCTCAAGCGCCCTGGTCCGTCGCCAACCCTCTACAAGCGCGCCACCCATGTGCCCGGCGCCGATGATCAGAAGGGGCCCGAACTGCTTGGCGAGACGCATGATCGCTTCCCTCGGCTCTCGCCCCTTCCGTCCGGCGTTATCAGGCTTGGCCTGCGGTCTCGAACATGCAGGCGGCCATAGCTTCCTCCGGAGATTTCTCGCCTTGGATAAGGAAGTCGAAGGCTGGATAGAACCGGTCGGCAGCCTCCACCGCGGCGTCGATCATGGACGCCGCCTGAGCTGGGCTTGGTCGCTCCGCATCCGGCAGGGCCAAGGCATGGCGGAACACGACCTCTCCCTCGTCTGGCCAGATTTCGAAATGGCCTAGCCAGACCCGCTGGTTGATGAGGTTGATAAGGCCCAGCGCAGCCTGACGGCGAATCTGTCCGGCCCGCATATCGATCGAAAGGCAAAGCTGAAGGCAGTCCGCGTCGGGACGCCAAGCGAACCACAATTCATAGTCTTTCCAGTCGCCCGAAATGGCGAACGCGAGATCGCCGTCCTCGGTCCGCTCGAAGCTCAGATTTTCGGCTGAGAGGACGCGCTCCACAACCTCCAGGGGGTCAAGCGCAAGAATGGTGTCGTCCTCTTCCGGCCGGGCGCTATCCATAAACCTTACTGCCTTCCTTGGCTTCGTCGCCAGATCTGGTTGTGGCCGCGAGGCGGACCTGTGTCCATGGTCGCAGCGATCATCCGAGCCGAGAGCGCCGTGAGTCGCTCACACGCTCAAGCCCCGGTCGCGTTCCCCTCTAAGGCCTCAAGCCTGGATCGGAGCACCGCCAGCTCGGCTTTCAGGGCTTCGAACTCATCCCGGCGCACGAGATCCAGGTCCGCCGCCCAGCGATCCGCCTGGGCGCGCACGGCGCTGCGCGCTTCCTCGCCGGCGGACTGGGCGAGACCAAGGGCGGCCTGGGTGAGCTTCGCCACCTCGTCCAGAAGAGGATTCTGAGTCTGCATCTTTTGGCGTTTAGCCGAAAATTCCACGCTTGGCGAACCACGCGCCACAACCGACATGACGGACTTACGCGCCATGGGCGACCTGGGATAGGAAGGCATCGTTATGGCCATTCCCTATCCGGACGTTCCGCCTGAGATCTTCACCCTGCCCCAGGTTCATCTGGGGGAGGTGGCGCTCGGTCCCTTCTCCGTTCGCTGGTACGCCTTGGCCTATATCACCGGGATCCTCTTGGGGTGGCGTTACTGCGCGGGCTTGGTTCGCAATGCCCAGCTATGGGGCCCCCGGACGCCAACCGCAAGCGTCGAGCAGATCGACGATCTCGTTCTTTGGGTGACCTTTGGGGTCATTCTGGGCGGCCGTATCGGCTATTTGCTCTTCTACATGCTCCCTCTCGCCTCAGGGCGGGCGGAACTCGCGGCGGACCCCTTGGAGGCCTTGCGCATCTGGCACGGGGGTATGAGCTTTCACGGCGGGGCCATCGGCGTCGGTGTGGCCCTCACTCTGTTTGCCCGAACACATCGTATGGACTTGCTGCGTCTCGCCGATCTCGTCGCCCCTGCGGTTCCCATCGGGCTTGGCTTTGGGCGGGTCGCTAACTTCATCAATGGCGAGCTCTGGGGACGAGTGACGAATCTGCCTTGGGGAATGGTGTTCTGCTCACCGCACATCCCGACAGACGCGCTGGGACAATGCATCGCCGGGCCGCTTCCACGGCATCCCAGTCAGCTTTACGAGGCCGTCCTTGAAGGTCTGATCCTCTTTCTCTGCCTTCGCCTGGCCACCCATCGTTGGGGCTGGCTTCAGCGGCGAGGCGGCATCGTCGGACTTTTTCTTTTGGGCTATGGCGTCTTTCGAACGGCTCTGGAGAACGTGCGGATGCCGGACGAGGGCCTGCGCCACCTGCCGTTCGGCCTCACGGTGGGCATGATGCTGTCCTTCCCGATGATGATCGCCGGGCTTTGGCTCGTTGCTCGCGCTCGCAGGTCGGTCCACGGAACCGCGGCGTGAGCCTGACGGCGCGACTGGCCGCGCGAATTGCGCGCGAGGGTCCGTTGGATATCGCGGCGTTCATGGACGTCTGCCTTCACGATCCCGATGACGGCTATTATGCGACCCGCCCTCGCTTGGGTGCGGACGGCGACTTCATCACTGCGCCCCACGTATCGCAGATGTTTGGAGAGCTGATTGGTCTGTGGGCGGCGGAGGTCTGGGCCGGACTCGGCCGACCAGATCGATGTTGCTGGATCGAAGTGGGGCCTGGCGATGGCACTTTGATGCGAGACGCTCGCCGGGCGGCCGTTGCGGCGGCGGGCTTCCTTGATGCCTGCGACCTCTGGTTGCTGGAGACCAGCGTCCCCCTTGCGGCGCTGCAGGCTAAGGTTCTGGGCGAAAACGGTGTGAGATGGGCGAGCCATCTCGACGAGACCCCTCGGGGGAGGCCTATTATCCTGATCGCCAATGAATGGTTGGACTGCCTGCCCGTGCGCCAGGCGGTCGCCACCCCGGCAGGCTGGCGTGAGCGGTGTGTGGGGGTCGATGGCGGAGGGCGGCTGGCCTTCGTGCTCGGCGACGCCCCCAGTCGCGATCTCCCGCCGGCGCCTCCCGGGACGGTGGTCGAGTGGTCGGAGGCATTGGAGCGGGCCGGAGAGGCGCTTGGAAGGCGTCTGATGGAGGAGGGAGGAGCGGCGCTTCTTATCGACTACGGTTCAGACTCGCCGGGCTTTGGCGACACGCTTCAGGCCCTGCGCGCGCATCGTAAGGAGGGCCCGCTTGATAACCCCGGCGAAGCCGATCTCACCGCGCATGTGAATTTTCCGTCCTTTCTCGCTGCGGCGAAGGCGGCGGGAGCGCAGGTCACCGAGGTGTCCAGCCAGGGGGATTTTCTGTGGTCTCTCGGGTTGGGTCTCAGGGCCGAGAGGCTCATCGCCAGCCATCCGGAGCGCCGGGGGGCCATCCTCTCCGAGGTGGATCGGTTGATCGACCCCTCCGCCATGGGCCAGCTGTTCAAGGTCGCGGCGCTCTGGTCCGGCGGGCCGCCGCCTCCCGGGCTCCGCGCCAGCGGTCGGAGATCGGAGATCCCACGTTGATCGACGTTGTGGTTTCACCTCTGCTGTCCAAGGTCCCGGGTTTGCACCACGCCTTCTTCACCCGAAACGGCGGCGTCTCGGAAGCCCCCTATGACAGCCTGAATGTTGGCTTGGGCTCCCGTGACCACCCTGAGCGCGTGCGCGAGAACCGCCTACGTGCGGCCGCGAGCCTAGGTCTGCCGGCCGATCGGCTGGTCACGGTCTATCAGGTCCACTCTTCACGCTCGGTTGCAGTCCATGCGCCCTGGGACGGCGCACCGCCCGAGGCGGATGCTATGGTCTCCGCCGCACCAGACCTCGCGATCGGCGTCTTGACGGCCGACTGTGCGCCCATCCTCCTGGTCGATCCCGAGGCGCGCGTGGTCGGGGCCGCGCATGCCGGCTGGCGGGGCGCTCTGGGGGGGGTGGTGGAGGCGGTTGTAGGTTGTATGGCGGATTGCGGTGCGCAACGCGGCAGGATCATCGCCGCCGTGGGCCCGTGCATTGCCCAGGCCTCCTACGAGGTCGGGCTGGAGTTTGAGGCCCGCTTCCTCTCTGCGGCCGCTTCTCACGCCGCGTTTTTCGCTCCAGGGCCCACCATGGACAAGCGTTGCTTCGACTTGCCGGGCTTTGTCCTCGATCGGCTTGCCCTGGCGGGAATAGAAAACGCCGAAAGCCTCGGCCGCGACACCTGCGCCGAATCGGGGGTCTTCTTTTCCCACCGCAGAGGAACGCTCTTCGGCGAGCCCGACTATGGTCGCCTTCTCTCGGCGATCGCGCTCGGTAACGGATGATCGGGGATCACCCTTCCTGGAAGCACCTCGACGGCAATCGGCTCGCCGGTGGGTGAACGGGCCGCCCAGGCCTCGCCCATTCCAACGTTTGGCACCGGCGTGCAGTAGCTGAGGCCGAACAGAAACGGGCGGGTCTGACGCAGGCAAAGCCGGGCGCCCTTGACCACCCATCTTCCCAAGGCTTCCTTACCGGTCCGGCCCCTCACGACGAAGCCGCCGCCTTTGTCGAGCCAGATCTCCGACATTCGACCGTCGCGGAAGGTTTCGACGATGGTGTTGCCGATCGCCCTGTTCACCTGCGCGCGGGCGTTCGGCTCTGATCCCGTCGCTTCGGCGCGCGCCGCGAGCGCGAGGGACATACAGATGATGGCAAGGCGGTTAGGGCGCAATGATCGCCTCCCAGTTGCGGAATTGGACGGCCCCCCTGATGCTAAACGCCCATACGCTGGTCTAGGTGGCAGGATGCCGATGACGCGGGGGCTTGTCACGCCAGTGGGCGCTGATAAAGCCGATCGCGGCAGGGTTGAGGCTGGCGCTCGGGGGAGTCTCGGGCCAGCGTCCCGTCGCCGCCTCAAGGGGACTCGGCATGAAGCTGCTCGCAGGCAACTCCAATCCTCCTTTGGCTGAGGCGATCGCCGAGTCGCTGGACGTTCCCCTGACTCGCGCCCAGGTGAAGCGGTTTCCCGACAACGAAGCCTGGGTGGTGATTGAGGAGAACGTCCGTGGCGAGGACGTCTTCGTCATCCAGTCCACCAGCTATCCCGCCAATGACAACCTCATGGAGCTGCTGGTCTGCATTGATGCGCTGAAGCGCGCATCTGCGCGGCGGATCACGGCGGTAACGCCCTATTTCGGCTACGCTCGCCAGGACCGAAAGACCGGCGGTCGCACGCCCATTTCCGCCAAGCTGGTGGCCAACCTGATCACCCGTGCGGGGGCCGATCGGGTTCTCACCATGGACCTTCACTCAGGTCAGATTCAGGGCTTTTTCGATATTCCCACCGATAATCTCCAGGCCGCGCCACTGATGGCCCAAGATGTCATGACCCATTATGGCGACATATCGGACCTTTTGGTGGTGTCCCCGGACGCGGGTGGCGTGGTGCGGGCCCTTGCGCTCGCCAGCCGCCTCAATGTCGGACTCGCCATCGTCGACAAGCGCCGCGAAGGTCCAGGAAAGTCAGAAGTGGCGAATATCGTCGGCGACGTGGCCGGCAGACGCCTGATAATCTTTGACGATCTCACCGACTCGGCCACGACCCTGTGCAGCGCCGCCAAAGCCCTGATCGAGGCCGGGGCCAAAGAGGTTTCCGCCTACATCACTCATGGCGTCCTTTCGGGCGCCGCGGTGGAGCGCGTGGATGGCTCCGTGCTCAAGGAGTTGGTGGTCACCGACTCCATAGAGAGCCGGGAGCGGCTGAAGGGCGCCAGGAAGATACGGGTTGTGAGTTGTGCAGAGCTAATCGGTGAGGCGATCCGCCGGATCGCCAATGAGGAATCGGTCTCCAAGCTGTTCGATTGAGCGAACGACCAGCGTTCCGCAAAGTTCAGAGCGCCGCGCGTCACATTGTCGCCGAATCCCCGAGGCACGACCGCCACAATAGGTTCGAATCTGTGAGGCTATGAATGGGTGTTCGGTCCCTGCGTCTCACCGTCCGTGGCGTTCGGCGCGGCGCGGTCATAGCCCTGATGGCGGGGCTTGCAGTCGGTATTCCCTCGGTAGCGGTCCTCGCGCGCCCCCGGCATTCCGTGGCGCCCCCGCCCCTGCCCCCGCCGCCGCCGCCGCCGCCGCCCGCAAGTCCGGTTGGTCTGCCCGATCAGATGATCACCGACGCGGCCTCTTATGAGGGTCTGATGCAGCGCGTGGCGGCGACGTCTCCCGCCTTCACTGGACCGGACGACGTCGCAAAGGCGTTAAAGGCCGGTGGGGCCTATGAAGCCAAGACCTTCCTACGCGGCGCTATCGCCTACGCGGCGGTCGCCGCACTTAAGGATCAGGCATTCGTGGAGGCTCTGCGTGATGCTGGAAACACGCCCGAACACCGCCAGGACATGGTGCGGGATATCGAACTGAACCCGGTCTATCTCAACCAGTTCAAAGATGCCGACGTCGCAGCCGGCTACGCCAAGGCGGCTCTCGGCTCGGCCGCCCTCAATCTCGTTCTAACCGGTCGCAAGGTTCGCGATGAGGCCTACAGTATGCAGCATCAGGCTTGGTCGAACACCTTCGTCGAAGACCGGCCTGGCCGGCTTTCGGCCATTGAGACTGAGTCCTCCAATGGCATCGCCCCGGCGCCGGACGAGACGGCTGTGGTTCGCGATGCGGCCACCGAGGTCAAGCCCTTGGACATTACCGGGCCGCCGGTGGAGCCGCCCTATAGCCCTATCATCAATCGCGCCCTGCAGGTCGCGGCCATCGCGGCACTCGGTGAGGCGACCAACACCAGCTATCTCAACCTGGCCTCGCTCGTAGAGGACAATGAGACTGAGGAGTGCCTGGAACGCGCCAAGCGCGACCTATTCCAATGCCTAGCGGTCGCAAAGCCGAACTATGAGGACGTTTTTTGCATGGGGCGCCACGAGATGGTCGACCCGGGTCAATGTCTCGCACATAGTGTGTCGTTCGACATTCCCGAAGAGCCTGCCCCGCCGCCTCCTGAGCCGAAGACGCCTAAGCGCCACAAGGGTCGTATTTCACATTACGCGAAGACGCATCGTAGCGCCTCATCGACCTGAGCCTGGGGCATCGATTTTGTCGGGCCTTTGAACCGTTGCGCCGCCGGAGCCGCCCGTGTATGGAAAGCGCCCTCCGCTCAGGCCCCTTATAGGGAAATGAGGACATTAGCCGTCGGCGCATCGCGACGAGGCGCGGCGGCTTTCGATTTTTCAGGGCATGGCATGGCCGATATCGTTCTCAACGTCTCCGTTCGCGACCGGGCAGGTACCGGCGCCGCCCGGTCGACTCGCAATTCAGGTCAAGTGCCGGGCGTGCTTTATGGCGCCGGCCGCGATCCGGTGTCGATCGCAGTGGCAACGGGCGAGTTCCGTAAGGCGCTGACTACGGGCAAGCTCTTGGGTCACCTCGTAACGCTGAAATATGGCGACGAGGAACAGGCCGTGATCGCCAAGGATGTGCAGTTTCATCCGGTGACCGACGAGCCTGTGCACTTCGACCTTTTTCGGGTCGACGCGCATGGGGCCATCCGCATATCGGTTCCGGTGCGGTTCCGACATCATGACGCGTCACCTGGCCTCAAGCGGGGCGGTGCGCTCAACGTCAACCTGCACGAGATCGAAATTCTCGCCAGCGCCGGTTCTATCCCGGAGGACATCTCGGTGGATCTGACGGGTCTCGACGTTGGTGACACCGTGAAGGCCTCCTCTCTGAACCTTCCTGAAGGCGTGCGAATCACGGCCCATCATGCCGAGTCCACCGTGGCGTCCATCGCTTCGTCATCCGCTATGGTCTCGGAAGAGGCGAGCAGCGAGACCGAAGCCCAATCCTGATTGAAGTCCCCGCCTTGCTCATCCTGGCGGGCCTTTGCAATCCCGGCGCGGACTATGCCGAGACCCGGCACAATCTTGGCGCCATGGTCACGCGCGCCTGCGCCGAACATTGGGGATTTTCCTCCAGCCGGCGCCGCTTTCAGAGTCACTGCCGTGAGGGCACCGTAACCCTCCCGACGGGAGGGTCAATCAGAGCGCTGATCCTGGAGCCGCAGACCTTCTATAATGAAAGTGGTCGGGCGGTGGCCGAGGCGGTGTCCTTCTATCGTCTTGGTCCTTCCGCGGTGACCGTCTTCCATGATGACATCGACCTTGCCCCGGGGCGATTGCGTGTGAAGACCGGCGGCGGGGCCGCAGGCAATAACGGCGTGCGCTCGCTCATCGCGCACCTCGGCCCGGATTTTCGGCGCGTCCGCCTAGGAGTCGGACATCCGGGACAAAAGGAGGCGGTGATGAGCCATGTTCTGGCGCCTTTCGCGAAGGGCGATCGGCCTTGGGTGGCGGACCTCCTCGATGCCTGCGCTCAGGCCCTGCCCTGGCTCGTCTCCGGCGACGACGAGCGCTATCAGGCTGAGGTCATGCGTCTGGCTCCTGCGGAAAAACGCGATCCGCGCGGATCGGATCGTTCCGCGGAGGGCTGAGGCCATGTTCGGCGCCCTTCTCGCGTTGCTTGTGTCACCGATCGGATGGCTATGGCTCGCCCTCATCATGGGGCTGTGCGTGCACGTCGTGCGCACCCAGCAGGCCTATTGGTGGCTGATGATCATTCTCATGCTCCCCCCGCTGGGTCCGCTGGCCTACCTCGCCGCCGTGGTCGTTCCGGGCTGGCTGGGTGGCGCCCAGGCCCGCAGGTTGGGCCAAGCGGCGCAATCGAGCCTCGATCCCGGAAGGGAATATCGGGAGGCCGCCCAGGCGCTTCGGGAGGCGACCACGGTCCATAACCAGATGCGCTTGGCGCGCGCGGCGATGGAGCTAGGACGTTTCGACGAAGCCGCCAGGACCTATGCGGAGGCCGCCAAGGGGGTGCATGCGGGGGATCCTGCCTTGCTTTTGGGACGCGCGCAGGCGCTTCTTGAGCTCTCCAGGCCGTCTGAAGCGCTCGAGCTTTTGGCCATTCTTGAGCCTGATAGCGAAGGCTCCCGCTCTCCAGCTGCGGTCCTGGCCATGGCGCGGGCCTATGAGGGCTTGGGCCGGCCGTCCGAGGCCGAGGCCTCCTATCGCTGGGCGGTGGAGCGCCTTCCGGGACTTGAGGCGATGGGCCGTTGGGGAGCCTTCCTGGCGCGTCGGGGGCGCCGCGACGAGGCCCGTGAGGTGATCGTCGAAATGGATCGCCATATCGCCAAGGCCCCGCCGAGATTCCGTCGGGAGGGCCGGGTCTGGCGCGACCTAGCCGCCCGCGCCTCAAACCATTAAATCCCATAGAGAAACCTTATCATGGCCCTGAAAGTCGCCATTGTCGGTCTGCCGAATGTCGGCAAATCCACGCTGTTCAACGCCCTTACCCAAACAGCGGCGGCCCAGGCGGCCAACTATCCCTTCTGCACCATCGAACCCAATGTCGGAGAGGTCGCGGTGCCGGAGGCGCGCCTGGAGAATTTGGCGAGGATCGCCTCGAGCAAGGAGATCATTCCGGCGCGGATCACCTTCGTGGACGTCGCCGGTCTGGTGCGCGGCGCAGCCCAGGGCGAGGGCTTGGGGAACCAGTTCCTGGCCAATATCCGCGATTGCGACGCCATGGCCTTCGTTGCGCGTTGCTTTGAGGACGATGACGTCACCCACGTCGAGGGACGTCTCGACCCCCTTGATGATCTCGACATCATTGAGACCGAACTGATGATCGCGGATATGGAAAGTCTGGAGCGCCGCGCTCCGGCCCTGGAAAAGCGCGCGAAGGGACAGGACAAAGAGGCCGCGGTGACCCTGCGCCTGATCGCCCGAGCCCTGGAACCCCTGCGCGACGGTCGGCCCGCACGGACCGCCGCACCTTCGGAGGATGACGCCCGCGCCTGGCGGATGCTCCAGCTGTTGACCACCAAGCCCGCCCTCTATGTCTGCAACGTCGAAGAGGGCTCGGCGCAGACCGGCAACGCGCTCTCTGAAGCGGTGGCGAGCCGTGCGCGGCGTGACGGCGCCAAGTCAGTCGTCATCTCCGCCAAGATCGAGAGTGAGATCGCGCTTTTGCAGCCCGACGAGCGCTTGGAGTTTCTCGAGACTCTGGGTCTAGCCGAGCCCGGACTGAACCGTCTCATTCGAGAAGCCTACAACCTCCTTGGACTTCGCACCTTTTTCACGGCTGGCCCCAAGGAGGCCCGCGCCTGGACCATACCAGCTGGGGCCACGGCCCCTCAGGCGGCCGGCGTGATCCATACCGACTTCGAGAAAGGGTTCATCCGGGCCGAGACGATCGCCTATGATGACTACATGCAGTTCGGCGGCGAATCCGGCGCGCGTGAGGCGGGACGTCTGCGTGCAGAGGGGCGCGACTATGTGGTGCGTGACGGGGACGTGATGAACTTTCGCTTCAATGTTTGAGACGCCGCACGCCCTGTCCGTGGGGGTTTGACGAGCAGGGTCAGAGGCCGATTGCCCGGCGCAACGCTGGACCTGAACTGAGGGTGGAAAGGAGCCCCATCGCGACGAGATTTCTTCCGATCCCAACGTTGCTGGCGCTACATCCTGCGGATCCCCAGGTGGCGCGACGTCACGGCGCAGTCGCGGCTCAATGTCCGGCGTAACTTACCAGACTGGTAACCTCCAGGCCGCGCTCGCGCAACTTGTGAGCTCCGCCCAATTCCGGCAGGTCGATGACGAAGCCAGCGCCGACAAGCCTCGCACCCGACTGGTTGAGCAAGTCGACGGCCGCCAAAGCGGTGCCGCCGGTGGCGATCAGGTCATCGATAAGTGCGACAGTCTCACCTGCGTTCACCCCATCAATATGCATCTCCATCTCATCCACTCCATACTCGAGCGCATAGGCGACCGAGCGGGTGTGATGTGGGAGTTTGCCCTTCTTGCGAAGGGGTACAAACCCCACGCAAAGCTGGTGCGCTACAGCTCCCCCGAGAATGAATCCGCGCGCCTCTATGCCCGCAACCTTGTCTATTCCCCGGCCGATCAGCGGCTGAACCAATTGGTCAATCGCGTGACGGAAGGCGCGCGGATCAGCGAGCAAGGTCGTGATGTCGCGAAACTGGATGCCGGGTTTGGGATGGTCTGGAATAGTGCGGATGGCGGAGGCAAGGTCCATGAAAACTCTCCAGTCAGGCGCGAAGCAGGCGGCCAGCGACCGCATCGAGTGCGGCGACGCGGGAGGGATCCCGGTGGGCGCGCGGGGTGAGAATGGCGCCATCAAGACAGGTATCGATGGCAGATGGGGCGCGATCCTTTGGCAGGGCCAGCGCCAGGCGACGCACAAGGTCCCGCGCGCGATCGGCGTTGGTCTGCATGACCTCCTGGATGTGATTGACCTCCACTGGTGCGATTTCCTCTCGCCAACTGTCATAGTCGGTGACCATCGCCACGGAGGCGTAAGGCAGCTCGGCTTCTCTAGCGAGCTTGGCTTCCGGCATGTTGGTCATGCCGATGATGTCACAGCCCCAGCTGCGATAGAGCGCGCTTTCCGCGGCGGTGGAGAATTGCGGTCCCTCCATCGCGAGATAGCAGGCGCCCTCCACGACGCGGCCCCCCGCAGCGCGCGCGGCGATTGCGGCGAGCCGCGAAAGCCTTGGGCAGGTGGGATGAGCCATGGAGACATGCGCCACCAAGCCCGGACCAAAGAAGCTCTTCTCCCTGGCGAAGGTTCTGTCGACGAACTGGTCCACGATCACGAAATCACCGGGGTGCAGGGCTTCCCTCAGAGATCCGACCGCCGACAGGGAAAGGAGGTCGGTGCAACCGGCGCGCTTGAGGACATCGATATTTGCCCGCGAGTTCACGGCCGAGGGCGGTAGGGCGTGACCGCGGCCATGACGGGGTAAGAACACCAACCTTATCCGGCCCAGGCGTCCGGTGAGAACCGAGTCTGAGGGCTCTCCGAACGGACTTTTTATGGACTCCCAGCGCGCGTCCTCGAGTCCGACGATGTCATAGAGCCCTGAACCGCCGATTACGCCAAGGACCCATTCACCCATTCTATGCCTCATCAGAAGGAAGCCCGGGCGTCCCGCCCCGCCGGCCGAGCCGGCGGATTAGCCGGACCGTCTCGATCTGGTCGCCGCGAAACGCTCGTCCGCGCGCGTCTTATCGCCGAGCAAGGAGAGCTTGGCTATGGTCGCCGTTATGGGATCTGCAGGTTCAGTCCGCCAACGGTTGCATGTCAGCCTTACCGGCCTCTTCGCCCTTTTCCAGGCGCGCGACGCCCTGGCCGCC
>JAKBBV010000005.1 GCA_021808285.1 Pseudomonadota bacterium
TGGCTGTCGGATCCGCTGAGTGTGATCGCGGTGGTGGGGGTTATCAACGCGGTGAATTGGTTCGACGGTATGGATGGGTTGGCCGGGGCCGTCAGCTTGGCGTCGCTGTCGCTGATGGCCATCAGAGCCGTGGCGATCGGAAATGTAGGACTGGCGTCCGACCTTTTTGTGGTCATTGGCGCCGTCGCCGCGTTTCTGGTTTTCAACCTTCGGGGACCTTGGCGTGCCAGGGCGTCAGTATTTATGGGCAACGCTGGTGCAGAATTGCTGGGCCTCACCATCGCCGCCGCCGCTTTCCGGTTGACCCAGGACCCCGCCTATGTCGTCGCCCCAAAGTTCGCGCCGTTTGTTCTGGCCCCGCCGCTGATCGACTGCCTCGTCCTCGCAGGTAAGCGCATGCTCAAGCGACAATCGCCCTTTCATGCTGATCGAGATCATATTCAGTATCTGATGCTGGATGCAGGTTTTACCCCGGTCGGGGTCACGATCATCCTCGCATCGGCGACGCTCGCCCTGGGCGCATTGGCCTGGATAGGTGTCGATGTCGGTTTTCCAGGCTGGGCCTTCACGCTAACCTTCATCGGATTGTGCCTCGCTTATTTCCTGGCGACGCGGACTCGCGAGCGGGGCGTGAGCGTCTTGCGCCAGCTTCGCGCCCTGGTCGTTCCCCGCTCCGCCTGAGGCGTCAACCGCTCAGGGCGGCATGGACCGCGTATTGCCACTGTCCGACGGCCAAGCGAGCCCCCATGCGTGTGCTCTGGCCCATATTGGCCACCGCCTCAGGGCCCAGCGGCATCGCGTTCTGGATCATATAGATCAAGATCGTGTTCTTCGCCGGATCGGCCTGCCACCAGGTGCCGAAGGCCCCGGGCCAACTGAACGCCCCCTCTGATCCGGGACCCATCCAGGCGTTGGCGGCCGGATTGTCGATGACCGACAGGCCAAGGCCGAAGCCCTGTCCGAGCCAGAATGGCATGCCCATGAACGTCTTCTGGCGCTGATCAGGGGTGAGGCGGTTGGTGCGCATCAGGCGCACCGTTTCGGGTTTCAGGAGTCGCACGCCATCCACCTCACCGTCATTGAGCAGCATGCGGGCGAACTTCAGATAGTCGTCGACGGTGGAGAGTAGGGCGCCGCCCCCACCGCAGAAAGCCGGTGGCGCGTCGTGCGCAGGAAAGGCGACCGGGTTGAGCTGGTCGGCGACTTCGTCAAGCCGATAAACCACCGCTTGGCGATCGCGCTTTTCGGGCGGAGCGTAGAAATCGGTGTCGGTCATGCCCAGGGGTGTGAAGATCTTCTCCTTCAGCAGAGTGCGGAAATCCGTTCCGGCCACCCGCGCGGCGACGAAGCCGAGGACATCGGTGGCGTGGCTATAGTGGAAGCGCTCCCCTGGGGGGTAGGAGAGGGGAAGATTGGCTAGTGCGGCCATCCAGCTGTCCGGCGAGGTCGGCGTCGCGAGCACGTCCCCCAGGGCCCGCTGGTGGGCGTGGGCGATAGGCCCTACCGAGGTGAAGGCGTAGGCGAGTCCTGCGCGATGGGTCATGAGGTCGTCGAAGGTGATGGCGCGCGCGGCGGGATAGGTGTCGTCCAAAGGGCCTTCGGAGTCCCGGAGCACCTTCATGTGCGCGAACTCGGGCGCCCACTTCACGATCGGGTCCTCAAGCGAGAACAGACCCTCTTCCATCAGCATCAGTGCCGCCGCTGTGGTCACGGGCTTGGTCATGGATGCGATGCGGAAGATCGTATCGCGGGTCATGGGCCTGTCTCGGGCGATATCGCGCCGGCCCAGGCAGGCGACGTCGGCGATCACGCCGTTGCGCCAGATCAAGGTCACGGCGCCGGATATATCGCCCGAGGCGATGACCGCCTCCAGCGGCGCCTGGGCCGCCTTCAGTCCATCCGCATCGAACCCGCCCTTGGCTGCAGCCATGCCTCGCTCCTCTGCGACCGGTCTGGACGAGGCGATACCCGACGCCGGTTCTTGACCCATTAAATCCTCACAGACGCCGCCGCCGCAAGCCGCCTTTCCCATATAAAGATAGCTTTATATGATGGGAGAACCTGTGCTAGGTCCCCGCCATCGTCGCGACCTTCGCTACCCCGAACGCCTCCAGCCTGAAGAGACCCGCATGCACGCTGACCGCTCCCGGTACCTTTTCACCAGTGAGAGCGTTTCCGAAGGCCACCCTGACAAGGTGGCCGACCGCATTTCCGATACCGTGGTCGACGCCTTTCTGGCGGCCGACGCCTATTCTCGGGTCGCGTGCGAGACTCTCGTGACGACCAACCGCGTCGTGCTTGCGGGCGAGGTTCGCGGACCAGCGGGGGTGATCGAGAGCCTCGAGTCCAAGGTGCGCGAGGCCATCGCCGACATCGGCTACGAGCAGGATGGCTTCCATTGGCGCCATGCCGACTATGCTTGCCACCTGCATGGACAGTCTGCCGACATCGCCATGGGCGTGGACTCCGCCGGCAATAAGGACGAAGGCGCCGGCGACCAGGGCATCATGTTCGGCTACGCCACGGCCGAGACGCCGGAGCTCATGCCGGCTCCCCTGCAATATTCGCACAATATCCTGCGCAATCTCGCCAAGGCGCGCCGGGCGGATCGGGGTCTCGGCCTGGAGCCGGACGCCAAGAGCCAGGTCACCTTGGTCTATGAGAACGGTGTTCCCGTGCGCGCCGACTCCATCGTGCTCTCGACCCAACATCGCGAGGGTCTGAGCCCCGCCGACATATTCGATATCGTCAAACCCTATATTCTGGCAGTGTTTCCGGAGGGCTTTGTCGACGACAAGACCGCCTGGCACGTCAATCCCACCGGCAATTTCGTCATCGGCGGGCCGGATGGCGACTGCGGCCTCACGGGTCGCAAGATCATCGTCGACACCTATGGTGGCGCTGCGCCCCACGGCGGCGGCGCCTTTTCGGGCAAGGACCCCACCAAGGTCGATCGCTCGGCCGCTTATGCCTGCCGCTATCTGGCCAAGAACGTGGTCGCCGCGGGCCTCGCCAAGGCCTGTACGATCCAGATCGGCTACGCCATCGGCGTCTCCGCGCCTCTCAGCTTCTATGTCAATCTCGTGGACGGGGAGGTCGATCCCGCCAGGCTTGAGGATATCTTGCCCCAACTCATCGGCGGGGCGACGCCTCGCGCCATTCGCGAGCATCTGAGCCTAAACCGACCCATCTATGCCCGCACGACCGCCTATGGCCATTTTGGCCGGGCGCCGGAAGCCGACGGGGGCTTTTCCTGGGAGAAGACCGACCTGGTGGGGGCGTTGAAGCGGGCGTTCTGACGGGCGAGTCGGGTCGCCCTGACGGAGGCGAGCTTGGCGCTTGCGCTTCGTCCTAAGGGCCGGACGACCTGGCCTCGCTCAAGGCATCCGCCATGTCTGGAGCGGTGCTGGAGGCCGGCGAACGGCTCGCCAGGGGCGGCGGCGGGGGCTGGTTTAGGAGGGGCACAATCACGCTGTTGAGGGTGTCGAGGTCGAAGGCGCCCGCCCTGGAATAACGCACCACGCCATCGCGGCCGATCACATAATTGGTCGGAAACTCCCTCGGCGCATCATAGGCCCCCCTAAATCGCCAGGCCATGTCCAGGGCCACCACCTTGGACAGCGGCTTCAGCCGGCTCAGGGGAAGCGAGTTCTCGTCGGTAACGGCCAGGACCTTGAGGCCGCGGGCGCCCTGCTGTCGCAAATAGGAATCCAGTAGCGGCATTTCCTTGCGGCAGGGTCCGCACCAGGTCGCCCAATAGTTGATGATCAGAACCTGACCGCGATAGTCCGCCAGGCTCACCTTTTGGCCATTGAAAGTCGTGGCCTGGAAGTTGGGCGCAGGCTTGCCGACCTCGATCTTCTCCAGCGCCCTGGTCGAGCCAGCTGCGAACAGCACGGCGAGACAGGCTGCGACGAACAGACGGGACATGGGCGGTAATCTCCATGAACGGAGGGACAGGCAACCTAGTCCAGGGCGTTGTGGAGGTCGAGCAGGCGCTCCCAAGTCCTGGGACGCGCTCCCTGGTCAAGCGTCTCGAACGCGACTAAGAGGACTGCCCCTCAAGGAGAAAGCCAATGCGGAAGATGCGTTGCCGGTCGTGTGAACGACGCCCCACGCCCCTCCCGCATGCGCAGGTTCTCCATGTCCCGACCTTCTCTCTCCCCCAACTCCACAGGCCACGCGCCTGAGCTTGTCCCAGGCCGCCAGGCGGCCCAGGCCTTCATCTTCGTTACCATATTGCTGGATTTCATGGCGATGGGAGTCATCGTCCCCGTCCTGCCGCGCCTGATCCAGACCTTGGGCGGGGGCACGGCAGGTCAGGTCGCCAAGATCTTTGGCGTCTTCGCTGCGATCTTCGCCCTGCTCCAGTTCATCGCCCAGCCAGTTCAGGGCGCCCTTTCCGACAGGTTCGGTCGGCGGCCGATCATCCTGGCCTCCAACTTTGGGCTTGGATTTGACTATATGCTGATGGCTCTGGCGCCTGGTCTGGGATGGCTGCTCCTGGGTCGGATCATCGCCGGAGCGGCGGCGGGCAGCCTGCCGGCGGCCAGCGCCTATATGGCGGACGTCTCGGGAGGAGAGGACCGGGCTGGAGGGTTCGGCCGAATCTGGGCCGCGGCGTCGGCCGGCATCGTGCTCGGTCCGCTGCTCGGCGGAGCGCTGAGCGGCGTCGACCTGCGGGCGCCGTTCTGGGCCGCCGCCGGCCTCAGCCTCGCCAACGGCCTTTATGGTCTGTTTGTACTGCCCGAGTCCCTGCGGCGGGAGCATCGCGCGCCGGTTCAGTTCAATCAGCTGAACCCGGTCGGGGCTCTGGTCCATCTGGGACGCCGCTACCCGGGACTTCTGGGAATGATGCTTGTTAGCTTCCTGTCCGGCCTGACTTGGCAGGGGATCAACCCATTGTTCGTCGTCTACACGATCTTTCGCTATCATTGGACGCCGCTGGACATCAGCCTGCTTCTGGCGGTGCTGGGCGGCTGCAACTGTGTGCTGCAGATCTGGATCACACCCCTGGCGGTGAAGTGGGCGGGCGAGCGGCGCGTGGCGCTGTTCGGCATAGCCGCCCAGGTCGCTGCGCTTTTGACCTTCGGCCTGGCGCAGAGCAGCGGTCGGTTCTGGCTGGGCGTGCCGCTGCTTTGCGCCGGCAATCTCGCGGGTCCGGCCTGGCAGGCCCTGATCTCCAATCGCGTCAGCGCCACCGAACAGGGGCGGCTCTCGGGTGCGCTAAGCGGCCTCTTCGCCGTGGCCGGCATCGTTGCGCCGATCACCCTGACCAGCCTCTTCGCAATGGTGACGGGTGCAAAGTTCACCTCCCTCTGGCTGGGGGCGCCGTTCTTTGTCGCTTGCTTCACCTCGGCCCTGGCCTTCGCCGTCGCGGCTCTGACGAGCCGACAGCCGGGGAGGGGCCCGGAGGCTGTCGAGATGGGGGTTTGACGCCTGTCCGCGGGCGAAATCCCGGATCTGTGCGGGCTATCTCCTCATGCCCCCTGAGCCCTGGCGCATGCGGGTCTTCAGCGTGAATACGCCGTCCCCGGATAATATGCCCCCACGGGCGAGAAGCCGGCCGCCTTGCCAGTTCGCGAGGCCGAGCTCGGGGCGGCCCAGGGCGAACTGCCCATCCACCCATCGGGTGAAGCCATCGCCGACAAAGGCGGCGTCCAGGGCATCGAAAGCCTGATCGATGACCGCTTCGTCCCTGGCGATCACCGAGGCCACGAACCGTGGGCTTAAGCGGTTGAAGAGCGAAATCGCTTCATCGAGGTCCTCGACGATTTCCAGACTCAGCTCGGGAACTTCGTCCCACTCCCATTCGGTCCCCAAGTCCTCTCGGGCGATGGGCTCGGCGGGGGGATGCGCGGAGGGCAGAAGCGGCCAGGCTTGAGGGCCAGCATGCAGCCGGGGTCGGACGCCGCGTGCCGCGCCCGCCGCCTCCAGACCCGCCAGGACGGCGGGCAGGAGCTGCTCGGCTTGAGAGCGCGGCAAGAGGCAGACATTCAGCGTGTTGCACACCTTGCGGTCGAGGGAGGCGGCGATCAGCGCCTCCAGCCGCGCCGGGTCGGCGGTGTGGTGGGCCAGCAGCCACGCTCCACCGGTCCCGTGGAGGCTGACTGGCGTCCCGGCCTGGCGGGCGATTTGGCCGAGCTGGGCCACGGCGGGGCCTGAGCCCCGAGCGACGGCTAGCGACAGGCGGGAATCGTTGAACAGGGCCCATCCGGCGGCATGGGCTGGGCTCTCCAGAAGAAGGGCGGCAGCTTCGGGCAGGCCGGCCTCGGTCAGGGCGGGCCTAAGGGCGAGGCGCATCATGGCGCGCGCGGTCTCCAGGGCGTCGGAGCCGATGCGGAAGACGACGCTGTCGCCACTGCGGATCACCCCGGCGGCGTCGGCCAGAACATTGGGCCGCCCCTCGAACACGAAGCCCACGACACCCAGAGGCGCCGTGATGAGTTCGACGCTCCAGTTCCCGTGATTGAGGCGCTCGGCGACGCGGCCTCGGCCGGGCGCGGCGTCGCGCCAACTGCGTAGGCCGGCGATCATGTCCGCGCGCAGGGTCTCCGAGGCGATGAGCCGCGTTATGCTGCGGCCCGCCGCGCGGGCCCGGGCCACGTCGGCGGTGTTGATTTCGGCGATCTCGGCCCAGATGGCGCGGTCTTCCAGACGCTCTGCGAACCGCGCGAAGAAGCCGCTTATGGCGTCGTCATCCGCCCTTTGCAGCGTCTCGAACGCCTCCCGCGCCCGCGTCACGGCCGTCTGGGCGATGATCTGCGCCTCGCGCGGGACATGCAGCAAACGCCCGTCGTTCTGGAGGACGATCAATCGGTCGCCAGCCGCGAATGTCGCCGCCAGCTCCGGCGGGACGCGTGTGATCCGATCCCCGCCATAGGGGATGGCCATGTGGGGCTCCAGGTGTTCCAGGCGCTCGCTCATAGGCCAGCCATAGCGCCGTTGAGGCTTTGACGCCTAGCATGCGTGTGAGGCCTTGGCGCAGGTCGCGTCGTCTGGCTAAAGCGTCGCCGAGCATCCGCGAGAAGGAAGATCCCATGCAGACCCGCGCCGCCGTCGCCTGGAAAGCGGGTGCGCCGCTCTCGATCGAGACTGTCGAGCTGGAGGGCCCCCGCGCCGGCGAGGTATTGGTGGAGATCAAGGCCACCGGCGTCTGCCATACCGACGAGTTCACCCGCTCCGGCGCGGATCCCGAGGGTCTGTTCCCCGCCATTCTCGGCCATGAGGGCGCCGGCGTGGTGGTCGAGGTGGGCGAGGGCGTGACCTCGGTCCGGCCCGGCGACCATGTCATACCGCTCTACACACCCGAATGCCGCCAATGTAAGTCGTGCCTCTCCCGGCGCACAAATCTTTGCACCTCGATCCGCGCGACTCAGGGCCGCGGCCTCATGCCCGACGGCTCAAGCCGCTTTTCGATCGGCGGCCAGAGCGTCATGCACTATATGGGCTGCTCCACCTTCGCCCATCATACTGTCTTGCCCGAGATCGCGCTGGCCAAGGTCCGTGAGGACGCTCCGTTCGACAAGATCTGCTATATCGGTTGCGGCGTGACCACGGGTGTGGGCGCGGTGATCTGGACGGCCAAGGTCTGGCCGGGCGCCAATGTCGTGGTGTTCGGCCTGGGCGGCATCGGGCTCAATGTCATCCAGGGCGCACGCATGGCCGGCGCCGACAAGGTCATCGGGGTCGATCTCAATCCAGGGCGCGAGACCATCGCTCGGGCCTTCGGCATGACTCACTTCGTCAATCCCGACACGGTCGGCCGGGACAAGGTGGTTGAGGCTCTCCTAGATCTCACGGGCGGCGGGGCGGACTTTTCGTTCGAGTGCATCGGCAATGTCACGACCATGCGCCAAGCCCTGGAATGCTGTCATCGCGGCTGGGGCGAGAGCATCATCATCGGCGTCGCCGGCGCCGGGCAGGAGATCTCCACACGGCCGTTCCAGCTTGTCACCGGGCGGGTTTGGAAGGGTACGGCCTTCGGCGGCGCGCGCGGACGCACGGACGTGCCGCGGATCGTCGACTGGTACATGGAGGGAAAGCTCCAGATCGATCCCTTGATCACTCATCTTCTGCCGCTCGAACGGATCAATGAGGCTTTCGACCTCATGCATGCCGGCGACAGCATCCGCGCCGTGGTGATGCATGACTGACGCGCCCGTCCTCTGGCGCCCCGCGCGGTGAACGCAGAGGCGGCCAGCTCTGATCGCTCCGGGCCCTCTCCGTCCGCGGCGGGGCGTCCGGCGCTCCTGCGCCTGTGGCTGCATCTGGTCGTCCTTCTGAGAACCCAGATCCGGGCCAGTGAGATCTGGTTGGCGGTGATATGCGCCGGGGTCGGGCTTGCCGCCGGCCTGGGCGCGGTGGCCACAGCGCTGTCCGCGCACCTGCTTCAGGGCCTGCTCTACGGAATTTCGCCGCTGCGGCGGCTTTCCACCATCCCCCTTGTCCCACTGGAGCGGCTGCCCATCCTGCCCCTGGGCGGCCTGAGTCTGGGCCTGATGACACTGTGGTGGGCGCGACGTCGCCCCGGAGTCATCGTTGACCCGGTCGAGGCCAACGCCCTGCACGGCGGTCGAATGTCCCTGCGCGACAGCCTGTTCGTGGTCGCCCAGTGTCTGTCATCCAACGGTTTTGGCGCTTCGGTGGGCCTGGAGGCGGCCTACGCCCAGCTGGGCGGGGCCTTCGCCTCGATCACCGGGCGCGCGCTCAACCTTCGCCGCACGGACCTTCGCACCTTCGTCGGCGCCGGCGCCGGCGCGGGCATAGCGGCGGCCTTCGGCGCCCCTCTCACCGGGGCGTTCTACGCTTTCGAGATCGTCATCGGCGCCTATACCACGGCCAATGTAGCGCCTGTGGTCATGGCCGCCCTGGCCGGGGCGCTGGTGAGCCGCCTCCTGGGTGTCGACAGCCTCGTGATCCGAATGCCCGCCACGGACATCGTCTCGGCGCTGCACTACCTGATCTTCGCCGGTCTGGGCCTGATCTGCGCGGTCTACGGGATCCTGATCATGCGCGCCGTGGCCCTGGTCGACCGGACGGTCTCGCTTCTGCCCCTGCCGCGTTGGGCGAGGCCGGCCCTGGGCGGCGTCCTCCTCGCGGCGATCGCCTTCTATGAGCCGCAGACGCTGTCCGCCGGCCACGGCGCCTTGCACCTGGGTCTGGAGCAGAGCCTCGGTCCGCGCGCCCTGGCGCTGCTTGTGGCGGCCAAGACCTGCGCCTCCATTCTGGCCCTGGGATTCAGTTTCCGCGGCGGCCTCTTCTTCGCCTCTCTCTACCTTGGGACCCTAGTGGGGCGGCTGTTCGTGGTGGTCCTGGCGGCGATCGGTCTGCATACGGGGATCGACCCGGTGGCCGCCTCGCTCGTGGGCATGGGCGCCATGGCCGTGGCCATCATCGGCGGCCCATTCACCATGAGCTTCCTGGTGCTGGAGACCACGGGCGATTTCGGTTTGGCGGCAGCGACCTTGGCCGCGGCGATTGTCGCCAGCCTGATGGTGCGGGAGACCTTCGGCTACTCTTTCTCCACCTGGCGGCTGCATCTGCGCGGCGAAACCATCCGCAGCGCCCATGATGTGGGCTGGCTGCGTTCACTGACGGCCGGGCGAATGATGCGGCGTGACCGCCCCACTGCGCCCGCCGACATGCGGGTCGAGGACTTCCGCTTGCAGTTCCCCCTCGGGTCGGTGCGAACAGTCTTCGTCGTCGACGGGCAGGGGGCCTATGCCGGGCTGGCGCCTGTCGCCGCGGTCCATGCGGAGAAGGATGGCGCCCGGCTCATTGGCGATCTGTCGGTGCTGAGAGACCGCGCTCTAATGCCTGATATGACGATCAAGGACTGTATGGCGGTATTCGACGCAACGGCCAGCGATGAGCTTGCGGTGCTGGATGAGGCGGGCAGGCCTCTGGGCGTCCTCTCGGAGGCCTATGCGACCCGACGCTATGCCGAGGAGCTCGAGAAGGCCCGCCGCGACCTCACCGGAGGCGACTGAGCCGTATCAGGGGGCGGCGCCGTCCAGCGCCACTGCAGCGCCTGCCTCCTTCACGGCCTCGCGCCGCGCCGCCAGGGCCTGGAGCGTCTGGGCGTGGCTCTCACGGGTGATTTTATAGCCGGTGAGCAGCAGAAGGCCGGCGACATAGAGGCCCGCCAGCATGGGCGCGTAGACTAGAGCCATATCGCGGATGATAGGCGCCGGGACCTGGCCGGGCTTGGCTCCGGCTGGAAAGTGGATCAGGGCGAGGATCAGGCTGGCGGTGAATATGCCCACCCCCGAGACCGCCTTGGCCACCAGGCTCGATGCCGAGAAATAGAGACCTTCCGAGCGTCGCCCGGTCTTCAGCTCCCCGTCCTCCACCACGTCCGCGATCATGGCTGAGACCAGGGTCGAGGCGGCTATGCCCATGGCCACTGTAATGATGGACTGAACGAAGATGATATCGAACAGGGCCGGGCTGTGGTTGGGCGGCATCAGACCGGCCAGACGCAGGAGCATCGGAGCGAGACCGGTGGAGACCGACGCGATGATCAGGAGGATGGCGAGCGGACGCTTGCCGAACCGCCGTGACAGGGGGGCGACGACGAACAGGGCCAGGAAGGCCGAGGCGAAGACGCCAGCGACGAGGAGCGAGAACTGCCGGGAGCTGAACTCCCAGAAATAGGTGTTGAAATAGATGTTCATGGAGGCGCTCAGCCCCGTGGCCATGGCCGTCATCAGGCCCGACAGGGTGAGGAACAGGAAGGAACGGTTCGACCAGGTCTCGGCCATTTCCTTGAGCGTCTCCCACACGCTCTTTCGGGCCCTTGGCGGCGGGGTGAAGGCGAGGGCGCGCCTCTGCGTGCCGGCGGCCGAGATCAGGATGGTGACGAACATGATCGCCGCGGCGAGTTCGCCGTAACGAGCGAAGCCCGCCGGGTTGGTCTGGCCGGTCTTGTGGGTCGCATCCGGAACCAGCAAGAAAGTGAAGGTGATCAGATAGAGGAAGAGCCCGCCCACCCAGGCGAAGAAATAACGAAAGCTGAGTAAGGCCGTGCGCTCGTCATAGCCCTGCGTCAGCTCTGCGGCGAGGGCGGAGCTGGGCACCTCATAGAAGGTCAGGAAGGTGCGGATAACGACAGCCGTCCCCACCAGGTAGGAGAACGTGGCCGGCGTTGACCAGCCGCGCGGTGGACTCCACAGGGCGAGATAAGAAAGCGCCACAGGCAGGGCGGCAGCGTACATGAAGGGGTGTCGCCGCCCCAGTCGGGACCGCCAGGTGTCGGAGACCTGGCCGACGATCGGATCGAGGAAGGCGTCGCAGACCATAGCCAGCATGATCGCCAGCCCGACCAGGGGAGCGGACAGCCCGACCACCTGATTGTAAAACAGCAGCAGCAGATAGCTGAAGCCGTTGTCCTTAATGCCGAAGGCCACTGAGCCCAGACCATAGAGCAGCTTCAGCGGGATCGGGAGCGCAGCGCTGCGATGCCGGAGCGAGGGGGCGCTAGGCGAGTGGGAGACGGGCGTGGGGGAGACGGGCGCGGGGGTCGGAGTCGCCTGAGCCGTCATTCATTCACTCCGCCTGTCGCGTTCGCCCTCGCCTTGGGCCCAAGGGGTGCGCGATTTGGGACGAGAGCGTCAAGGGGCGGCGCCGGTCTCGCTCTCGCCAAAAGTGATGGCTGTGGGGCATAGGTCAGGGCTTGGTGAGGCGAGGGGCGATGTCGGACGATTCCCAAAGAGGAGCGGCAGGGTGGCGGTTGAACCTGTGGCGCGAAGGTCCGGCCTGGGTCGCCTCGGGTCTTCTCGCCCTGGCGGCGGCGGCGGCGTGGCTAATCGCGGGGCCGCTACGCACTGAGGCCATGAGTCTGGCTCTTGTCTGGGCTGGCGCGGTTCTCGCCTTTCAGGCCGGGGAGAGGCGGGGCCGAGCCCTCGCCGCCGAAGAGGGAGGCGCAGAGCAGGATCGCTCTCGTGTGGGGCGCGCCGCGCGGGTCTCGGCGCCCTGGCTATTCGCGCTCGCTGTAGGCTCCATGCTGGCTCTGCAGCCGCTCGAGTCCCTGGCCTTTCTGATGGCCGGCCAGGCCAGCCTCGCGATTACCGCCGCGCCCCAGCCCGACCCGCTGCGCCGTTTCGGCCCAGCCATGCTCGCCTTTGTCAGCCTGGCCCTGATCGGCTCGCGGCTGATGTTTGCGGTGTGAGGGGGGCCTCAGCCGTTCGCTCGAAGCCGCGCGGCGATGGCGTGGACCACTGGCAGGAGGTGCGAGACATCCTCAATGACAAAGTCGGCGCCTGCGGCGCGAAGGTCGGCCTCAGCGGCGGCGCGGCGGGCGGCCCGGTCGGTGTCGGATAGGGCGAGGTAGGTCTCGAGGTCCAGCCCGACCCCGTTGCCCGAGGCGGCGACGCCCACGGTCCAGCACCCGGCGAGACGGCCCTCTTCGATGCCCACCGCCGCGTCGTCCACCTTGATGCAGGCGCGCGCCGGCCAGGCGTCCAGCTCCACCAAGGCTTTCCAGGTCATCAGAGGCGCGGGTCGGCCGCTCGGCGTCTCCCCGGCACAGACTACTGTCTCGGGTTCGTAGCCCGCCGCAGCCGCCGCAGGCAGTATCTCGGCCATCATCTCCCGCGTGTAGCCAGTCCCCGAGCCGATCTTGACGCCCAGCGCGCGCAGGGCGCTGGCGGTGTCCGCCGCCCCGGGGATCAAGCGAGCGCTGTTCGCTGCCGCTGTGCGCATGGCCGGCTCCAGTCGGGCGTAGAGACGCTCCACCGCCGCCTCATCCGGCGCGACGCCATATCGAGCGCTCCAGGCCTCGGCGATGTCGGGGGCGGCGAGGATCAGGCGCAGATGGTCGAGCTTGGCCCGTCCCATGTCGCGCCGGGCGATGGGCTCGGGAAGCACGATGCCGGCCTCGGCGAACACCCCTATCAACGCCCGAATCGGCGCGGTGCAACCAAAGTCGATCATGGTGCCCGCCCAATCGAAGATCACCGCCTTGACGGGGAAGCTCATGCGTCGGCTCCTGCGGGGAGGGACAGAAGGTCGGAAAGGACGGCTTCGGCCAGAGCAAAGCCGGTGGATGCGCCGGTTCCGCTGGTGACCATGACCAGCCTCACGACGTCTTCCGGCGCGTCGACGAAGAAGGTGCGATCCGCGCAGGAGGCGTAAACGCCGGTCCAGCGCTCGTTGACGGGCGGCGCCGGCCGGCCCAGAGCACGGGCATATTCGTCCAGGATGTCAGCCTCCGCCGAGGCTGGAGCGAAGGGCGTGGGCAAACGCCCATAGTGGTGGCTATCGCCGACGATGAGACCGCCGTCCGCATCCTGGACAAGGATCAGGTGCACACCGTTGTCGAAATGACGCGGCTGCTCGCGCCGCAACTTGGCTTCCAGAGATCGGGCCTCCGGCAAATCCGCGTAACCACGATAGCGCACCAGGCTGAGATCCGACATCAGCGCGCTGGGCAGACGAAAGCCGGGGTCGGCCAGCTTGAGCATGGATAGGCGGCATCGCTCCGGATCATAGGCGGCGATCCGCTCCGGATAGAGTCCGGTGAAGTCATCGCCGGGACAGACCACCACAGCGGACGCCTCCAGGGGCCCGCGGGAGGTGAGGAGGCGGGGAGGGGCGATTTCCAGAGCCGCAGTCTCCCAGAAAAAGGCGACGCCAAGATCGGCGCCCAGGTGGCGGGCCAGGGCCGGGAGCGCGAGGCGCGAATCTACACGCAGGTCGTGGGGGCTGAAGAGAGCGGCGACGAGATCGGGGCCTCCGAGGCCGCCGCTTGCATCACGGAACTGCGCCGGGGTTAAGAGCCTGCAGCCCTCGCCCATCTCGGTCGCGAGAAAGGCCTCCAGGACGGCCGCCGCCTCGGCGGACCGTGCCGTGACGTGCAGACCGCGATGGGCGATCGGGATGCCAGCGGCTGGCGCGACGATGTCCCAGACCTCCCGCGTGCGCCGCGCAAGACGCCAGCTTTCGCCACGCGCCTGTCCGGTCACGGTGATGAAGCCGAAATTGCGGATCGAGGCTCCGTCAGCCCGGGGATGGCGCTCGATCACGGCTACCTTCAGTCCCGCCCTGGCCGCCACATAGGCGTGGGCGAGGCCTACGATTCCGGCGCCGACGACGGCGAGATCATAGCCCTTGGCGTCTGGCGTCATCGGCGGCTCCCTCGTTGCCGTAACGGGTCAAGGCGTCGCCCAGCACCGCCTTCAGGGGGCCCAGGTGGCGCTCGAACGGACGCCATGGCTCCAGGCCATCGCGGAAGATCGGCTGGCGCACTTGTTCAGAGCTGGGCGTGCGGATGGCGCGCGGGGTCTTGTGAAAATCCAGACAGGCCGGTTCGAAGGGCAGCCCGCAATAATCCAGGAGGCGACGAACGCCACGCTCCAGATCCTCGACCAGATGCTCATAGTGCACGCGCAGCACTCGGCCGGGAAGGACCGTATCCCAATGAACCATCAGATCCAGATAGGTGCGGTAGTAGCGGGCGATGTCCTCTGGGCTGTAGGCGAACTCCTGGCCATGGGCGAAGAGCTGCTTTAGGTTGCTGAAACAGCAGGCCAGGGGCTCGCGCCGGGCGTCGATGATCTTCGCCTTGGGCAGCATCAGGTGGATCAGCCCGACATGGCGAAAATTATTAGGCATCTTGTCAATAAAGTGCGGTGCGTCCCTGCGGCGGTAGGCGCGGGTCTCCGCGAGATAACGCTCGCCCAGGCGGCGGACATCGGCCTCTGTCAGATCCGCAAGGGACCCGGGATATCGAGGGCGGTCGAGATCGAGATCACGACCTTGGAGCTCGAGGGCGATGGCGGGGATCTCGGATAGCTCCTGCGTGCCCTCCACCTGGCTGTGTGACGCCAGGATCTGCTCGATGAGCGTCGAGCCGGCCCGCGGCAAGCCGACCACAAAGATCGGATCCGGAGCGTCGAGCCCCCACCCCTCGCGCCTGGCGAAGAAGGCCGGGGTGCAGACGCGCGCCTGCTCGGCCGTGTTGGTCTCGAAGATCTCCGGCCGATAGCGGCTCTCTGCGCGTTTGAGGCCATTGCCGGCTTCGTACCACCGCCAGGCCGCGTCCGCCTGGCCGCGATCCTCGAACGCTTTGCCGAGCGCGAAGCAGAGATGCCAGCGATCCTCGGGGAGGGTGGTGTCGCTCGCCTCGGCCGCGAGCATGGCGGCGATCTCGTCGTCCTCGAAGACGTAACGCTTGAGATTGGCGAGGCTCCAAAAGGCGTCGCCGAAATCCGGTCGGATGCGCGCGGCGGCGCGATAGGAGTCGATCGCGTCAGCCGTGCGGCCCACGGTCTTGAGCGCGTGGCCGCGCCAAAGCCGAATGTCCGCCTCCAGAGTCGAGCCTGGAGCAACCCGCTCCAGCATCGTTTCATAAAGGCCTATCGCCGTCTCGGTTTCCCCCAGACCCACCGCGGCGGTCGCCGCGACGCTGAGATAGTCCAGATTGTCAGGCTCAAAGGCGAGAAGGGTCCTGGACTCCTCCCAGGCGCGGGCGTGGCGGTGACGCTTGAGCAGGGCCTGGGCATAATCCAGCCGGGCTCCGCGATGTTCGGGGGCGAGCAGGAGGGCGCCTTCGAGCAGGGCCTCGGCGTCGTCGAGCACGTCCTGAGCGAGGCCGATCCGGGCCAGGAGCCGCATGGCTTCGGGGTGATGCCCATGGGTCTGCAGGAACCGCCGCACGAGGGCCTCGGCGGCGAGACTTTCCCCATCGGCGAAGAGTGCCGTGGCGCGCACGACGTCGGCCGGAAGCGCCTGTAGCGTTCGGACGTGGTCGGCGGCCGTGGCGGCGTTGGCGCCCTCGCCGACGAGGCGATAGACGCCCTCAAGCATCCGCCAACTCAGGGGAAGGGCGGGGTTGAGGTGCACGGCCTGGAGCAGGGCGGCGATGGCCCCTTGCGCATCCTTCTGGGCGATCCGGCAAAGCCCGCGCTCCTGATGCAGAAGGCTCCAGCGCGGCTGCAGGGTCTCCAGGCGGTCGAGGATATCCAGCGCCTCCTCGATCCGGCCAAGGCCGCGCTGAGCCGATGCGGCGATCAGGAGCAGATCGCGGTTGTCCGGATAGGACTCAAGGAGCCCAAGAGCGCCGAGGAGAGCCTCATCATGAGCCCGCTCCGCCTGGCGCCGGCGCAACTCGGCCACCCGCCGCTCAACCTCCGAACTCGTCTGATCGTCGGCCATATCCTGGGTTACGCGAGTGTCCGGGGCGGGGAAGAGGGCGTGAGCCCTCTTCACTATCAGATCGGTCAGAAGTTCGCTGTCACCTTCATCATGACCACGCGCGGCACCAGCGGAATGGTCGCCTTGATGAACTCGGCCGAAGTGATGAAGGTGTTCTTCTCGCTGTTGAGCAGGTTGGTGGCATAGATGCTGACGCTCCAGCGATCGGCATTCAGGCCCACCGCCGCATCCACCGTGGCGTACCCAGGGATGAGATAGCGCAAGGTCGTTGTGCCAGGCACCAGGACCCCGGCGCCGGAGGGATAGGTGGCCGGCTCGTTATACTCGCTGCCGGTATAATTGGCCGCGACCTGGACATAGCCTGTGTAGGCCCCGACGGGATGCTCATAGCGCACCCGGACATTGCCCTGGAAGCTGGGCGAGAAAGGCAGGACCGCGCCCGGAGCCCCAAAGAGGTTCTGCACCGGTGTGACGCCCTGGCCCTTGATCAGGATCTGGCTGATCGGCTGGCCGTAGGCCGGCGTGCCCGGGATATTGTCCAGCAGGGCGGGATCGTTGCTTTGAACGGCATGATTGTAGGAGGCTGAGCCCTGGATGGTCAGGCCTTCATAGGGTTTGGCCACGGCCTGGGCCTCGATGCCCTTGATGTTGAAGTTCGGGCCGTTGGTCAGGAAGGTCGTATTGCCCAGTTCCTGGGGATTGAAGAAGGCGAACTGAACATTGTCCCAGTTCATCATGTAGGCGGAGAGGTTGAGCAGGAGGCGGCGGTCGAACATCTCCGTCTTCACCCCGACCTCGTAGTTGGTCAGGGTGTCCGGCGCGTAGCCGTTGGGCTTCTCGTATTGCTTCTGGCCGTTCGGTCCGGGAGCCACAGCGCCGACGGTGCGGTTGAAGCCGCCTGGGCGGAAGCCCTGGGAGAACAGGAAATAGGCCAGGGTCTGATCCGTGACGTGCCAGTTGACCGTCGCCCGGCTGGTGAAGCCGTGATAGTTGATGTGATCGCCATGACTGTCGATGTTGGCGTTGCCGCCGGCCCCCGTCGGGCCGCCGCACTGCCCGTTCGGGACATCCACGCAACTTGAGTCGGTGAAGTATTCCGAGCCGAGCTCGTACTCGTGATAATAGTAATATCTCGTCCCCCCGCTAATGGTCAGCTTGTTGGGGATCAGGTCGTAATCCACCGAGCCGTAGCCGGCGAACTGGTTGTAGCCGCGCTGAATATCCTCGCCGAATCCGACATTGTCGGCCCGGGTCCCGGGCTGGTTGGCGGTCGAGCCCGCCGCCGTCCCTGTATCGGCGACGCAGGTCGGTCCGCCGGCGAGGGCATTGGCGAGGTTGCTCGTCGTACAGGAGGGTATCGACTTGTAGTCGAAGTTCATCACGTCATAGATCTTGAACTCTTCGAAATACAGGCCGCCCTGGAAACGCAACCGCTTGTCGTCCGGGGTGGTGACCCGCACTTCGTTGGTCCAATGGGTGTTGCGGACCGTGTCCTCCCAATAGGCGGATGGGGAATAGCAGGTAAGCGGCGTCCCGGCGCCAAACAGACCGCTGTTTCCGCCGGTGCATTCATAATATATTCCGCCACCGGTGCGTGAATAGTTTGTGTAGTCCTGCTGCTGATGGATATTTCGCACCATGTAGGCGCCTGTATAGATGATATTCAGGCCGCCAAGTTTGCCCTTTAGGGTCCAGGACGTGTTCTCCCACTTGTCGACATCGTAGCTGGGGTTGAACTGCGTCGTCTGGAGCGGCTGCAGGGGCTGGAAATCGAGGCTGGTGGGATAGGCGTAAGCGCTGCCCTCGGCGTCGAGGTACTGGTAGCTCTCGGCCAGCAGCAGGCTCCAGTCGTCGTTGATGTTCCAAAGGGCCTCCACGCGGAACCCCTGGTAGGTCGTGGGGTTCTGGGCGTTGCGGGCGAGGGCGTAATTGTTGAGCCCAGGCCTGTTCGGCAGAGTGCAGTAGCCGTTGGCGCCGCCAGGTTGACCGTTGGGGCAAAGCCCGTTCGCTCCGGGGTGGATATTGAAGTAGTAGTTGCCCAGGTCGTTGTTGTTGGGCGTGAAGGTCGAGGGCACATTGTCGATATAGCCCCCTTCGCGGTCGTTATAGACCACGGCGCGGATGCCCAGCTTGTCCTTGATGATAGGGATGTTGAGGACGACCTGCTCCTCGTTGTCCGGGTCGCCGTGGGCGGTGAAGCCGTAGCCGGCCTCGGCATAGCCGGAGAACTTGGTCAGGTCGGGCTTGTTGGTGATGTAGCGCAGGGCGCCGGCCTCGGCGCCGCCGCCGAACAGCACTCCCTGAGGCCCCTCATCAATCTCCAGGCGGCTCATGTCGGCCATGTAGATGTCCACATTGCGGCCCGGGAACTGCATGGACTGGTCGTCCAGATAGACCGCGACATTGGGGAAGTTGCCGATGGAGGAACTGGACTGGTTGCCCGCCGAGCCCGAGCTCAGGCCGCGCATGAAGATGCTGCCCTGGCCCGGGCCGGTGCTCTCATAGGTCACGTTGGGCAGGAAATGCAGGGCGTCATTAAGATTCTGGACGTTCAGAGCCTGCAGGGCCTCGCCGGAAAAGGCCTGAACGGTCATGGGCACGTTCTGAACGTTTTCGCTACGGCGTTGCGCCGTCACAACGATCTCCTCGACGGTCGATGCGGAGGCTTCCGATGTGGTGTCGGCGGCGCTGGACGTGGCGGACGCTGCGGCGTCCTCGGCGTGGGCGAGGCCGGCCCCGCCCGCGATCAGCGCGGCGACAGCGCAGGTGGCGAGATAACGATGGCGCATCAGGTTTTGACCCCCAGGA
This sequence comes from Pseudomonadota bacterium, assembly GCA_021808285.1. GTDB lineage: Bacteria > Pseudomonadota > Alphaproteobacteria > Caulobacterales > Caulobacteraceae > Acaudatibacter. The sequence continues at coordinate 18,967 of JAKBBV010000005.1, forward strand.
ATTTTGTCTTGACCGACCAGCGCACCGCACCGGGCCGCGTGCAGGCGCGTTTCCCGGTTTCAGCCCCAGCCAGGCCCGGCTGCCCCGCGTGAGGGATCGCCGAAACCCTGCGCAGAATGTCGAGGCTTCGCGACGTTTCGGTAATGAGACGATGTAGCTTCCGCGAAGTTTTGACGTCGGTTTCGTGACGTTTGGAGGAGAGGCCGTCGGGGTGATTGGCCCTTGCTATTGCGAATGCGTCGCATTAGTAGAATTGCAATATCGCTCGGACCGTCCTGTCGCACTGTGGCGTCCGTCTCCTGGAACCCGCCATGCCGCCTGATCGATCAGAGCCTTCCGTCTTTCTCGCCTTGCCGCTCCTGGGCGTGCTGCCTCTGCTGCCCCCCCTTGGCGCTGACTTGGTCGCCGGATCCGCCGCAGCATCGCCCTCGCCGGGCGCAGATCAGGCGGCCAGTCCGGGCGGGGGTGAAGCGGATCCGGATCGAGATGAGGCGACAGGGGTCGACGAGGTGGTGGTGAGTGGCCTTCGGCCGTTGCTTGGCGACAAGATCCCCCTGACCTTGGCCGAGACGCCTCAGTCCGTGAGGCTGATCTCCTCATCTCTGATGCGCGAGCAGTCCGCCGAGCGGCTGGAGGACGCGCTGCAGAATGCGCCCGGGGTGACCTTGAACGCCGGGGAGGGCGCCGCGCGCGGGGACACAATCGATATCCGGGGCTTCTCCGCCTACAATGACCTCTTCCTCGACGGCGTGCGGGACGCGGCGGTCTATGTCCGGGATCCCTTCGATCTGGACTCCGTGGAGGTGATCGAGGGGCCCTCCGGGGCCCTGTTCGGACGGGGATCCACTGGCGGCGCGGTCAATCAGGTCAGCAAGACGCCCACCCTGGACTCAGGGGGAATCGTCGCGATCGAAGGCGGGACCAATGACGCGGTCCGCGGGACCCTGGACGCCGATACGCCCATCGGTCCCAACGCGGCGTTGCGATTGAACGTCATGGGCGAAAGCTCGGGCGTGGCGGGGCGTGAGTTCGTCCATAACGACCATTGGGGCCTGGCCCCAGCGGTGTCCTTCGGCATCGGCCAGCCGACGACCCTCACCCTGGCCTTCTCGCACCTGTCGGAGTTCGACCGCCCGGACACGGGCATCCCCTTCGTCGACGGGACCCCGGCCGATGTGCCGCGGGGCTCGTTTTACGGACTCATCTCCGATCACGCCAACTCTATCGTCAATATCGGCACGCTTCGACTGAGGCGCCAGCTTGGCCCGGGGCTTTCGCTGGACGATACGCTCCGCTTCGCCCGCTACACCTTCAACTACCTTTTCGAGGCTCCAAATTACGGCAGCACGGCGGCCGGCGGACAGGGTCCGCCGACGCTGGGCGAGGCGCTCGATCAGATCGTGATTGGCCGCGACTCGCCTTCCAGCTTCGGGACCTTGACCAATCTTGACGATCAGTTCGAGCTTACCTCCCACTTCGCCACGAGGGCCCTTGCGCATACCTTGGTCGCGGGGCTCGAGCTGTCGCGCCAGACGGATCTGCTCGAGAACGTCACGAACCCGTTCAACACGGACAACGCCTGGATCCCAGAGACGCCGCTGCTTGACCCCAATGCCTTCCAGGGGCGGCCTTCCGAACCGGTCTCCAAAACGCAAGACAGCATCGCCGACGACGAGGCCGCCTATGTCTCCGACACTGTGAAACTTGGCGAGCATGTCGACCTGATCGGCAGCGTTCGGATCGATCGCTTTGACGTGAGCGAGGTGCAGACGGTCGTCGCCAGCGGCGCACAAGCCCAATTCGGACATGTCGATGTGGTCGCCAGCCGCCGTCTGGCCCTGGTCTATAAGCCGATCCCAGGTCAGAGCCTCTATATCACCTATGGAACCTCCTTCGATCCGTCGGCGGAGTCACTCACCTTCACGGCGTCCGACGCCAGTCTGGGACCGGTGGAGGCCACCACGATCGAGGCGGGGATCAAGTCCCAACAGCTGAGCGGACGCCTGCTGCTGACCGGGGCGATCTTCCGCACCGCCGTCGACAACGCCCAGATCAACGATCCGGAGAACCCGACCACCACGCTACTCGAGGGCCGCGAGCGGGTCCGGGGGGTGGAGTTATCGGCGGATGGCCACATGACCTCGCACCTGGAGCTCACGGCAGGCTATTCCTTCCTCGATGGCGTGACCTCCGGAACCCAGGGCTCGGTCGCCCCGGTGCTCACCTTCACCCGCGCCCCGGTCCCCAATCTGGCGCCCCATGCCGGTCATATCTGGATGGAGTATGACTTCGGCCACGGCTGGGAGGCCGGAGTCGGGGTCAACGCCCAGGGTCGCCGCGTCGGCAACGTGCTCACCACAGGCGCTTTGCCGGCCTATGTTCCGGCCTATGCCGTGAGCAGCGCCATGCTCAAGACCCAGATCGGCCCCCGGGCGACGCTGCAGCTCAATCTAATAAACCTTCTGAACACCTGGTATTTCACCAAGGTCTATTACGCCTCGCCCTCCGAGAATCACGTTCTGCCGGGACCGGGCCGTACGGCGCGGCTTAATTTGATCGTCGCCTTCTGATGTGGCTTGGTCCAGCGCCAGGCGCTCAGATCGCCGCCGCGGACCGGGCCCAGGCCGACCTCGCGCGGCTTAGGCGACTGCGTGGGCTGTCGCGCCCCGCCCTGGCGGCCCTGATCGGCGGCGAGTCCGCCAAGGCGCGAGCCTATATCGAGTCGGCCGCAAGGGTGGGGGTCACGGCGGCGCAGTTGCGCCTTGGGCAGATGTGTCTCGACGGCGTCGATGGCGGCCGTGACGAGGTCCGGGCCATGGCCTGGTTCCGGCTCGCGGCGAAGGCGGGCGATCCCATGGGGCTCAACATGGTCGGCCGAGGATGTGAACTCGGCTGGGGCGGCCCGGTGGAGCCGGAGACGGCGGCGCGATGGTATCGCCGCGCGGCCGAGGCCGGTTCGGCTTGGGGCGCCTACAATCTCGCCAATCTTCACTTCATCGGCCGCGGGGTGGCGCAAAACCTCGAGGCCTGCGTGAACTGGCTTCGGCGTGGTGTGGCTCTTGCCGAGCATGGCCAGGCGCTCAATCTCCTGGCGCGATGCCGCGAGGAGGGCTGGGGCACAGGGCGAGATCCGGAGGAGGCCTTCGATCTCTACAGGAGGTCCGCGCGGACCGGCTATTTCCGTGGGCGTTTCAACTATGCGACTCTGCTCTACTCGAAGGGCCAGACGGCCCTGGCTCTGGACGAGTTCGCCGGAGCCCTGGCGGATGCGCCGATGCTGACCCGCGGCTGCATGCTCGCCATTGTGCGCGCTTGTGGCGATCACGCGCTCGACGACCTGGCGCGCCGCTTCGCCGATCGCGAGTCCAAGGAGGCGTCGTGATCCTGCGCATTCCCCATGTGCTTTGCGCCGACCAGGTCGCCGACGTCCGGAGCCGTCTGCAGACCGCCTCCTGGGTGGACGGGCGGGTCACCGCCGGTGAGCAGTCGCGCCTTGCGAAGGCCAATCTCCAGCTGGCTGAGGACGACCCCCTGGCCCGCGGTCTGGGAGCGGAGGTTCTCCAGGCCCTCGCCGGCAACCGCCGCTTCATGTCGGCCGCCCTGCCGCTGCGCATCTTCCCGCCTCTGTTCAGCCTCTATTGCGACGGCATGGGATTCTCCGACCATGTGGACAACGCCATTCGCAGGCCGCCGCACGGTGGGCCGCCTTGCCGCACGGACCTTTCCGCCACCCTGTTCCTCAGCGATCCTGATGCCTATGACGGGGGCGAGTTGTGCTTTCGCGAAGGCCTTGAGGAGCGGCGGGTGAGGCTCCCTGCGGGGGATCTCGTTCTCTATCCGGCGACCACTGTGCACAGGGTCACGCCGGTCACCCGCGGCGTGCGCCTGGCCGGGGTCTTCTGGGTTCAGTCCCTGGTGGCGGAGACCGGTCGCCGCGACCTGTTGTTCGAGCTCGACTCTGCGGTGGCCGACGTCCGTCGCGATCTCGGCGACGCACACTCGGCCGCGGTGCGTCTGGTCGGAATCTATCACAATCTGGTGCGCGGCTGGGCGCAAACCTGAGCGTTCCCCCATTTCGCTCCCTGGGCCGGGCGCCTAAATCTCGCCGTCCAATCCTTGCAAGGCTGCTCCATGGACCTTTCCGCCATCTCCGCCGGGCCGAACCCGCCCAAAGACGTCTATGCCGTCATCGAGATCCCCCAGGGTGGGGCGCCGGTGAAATACGAGGTGGACAAGGCCTCAGGCGCCCTGTTCGTCGACCGCTTCCTGCACACGGCCATGTTCTACCCCGGCAATTACGGCTTCATTCCCCACACCCTGGCCGAAGATGGGGACCCTATCGACATCATTCTGGTGGGCCCCACGCCGGTGGTCCCGGGGGCTATCGTCCGTTCACGCCCGATCGGGGTCCTGCTGATGTCCGACGAAAAGGGGCCGGACGAGAAAATCCTCGCCGTACCGGTGGACGATCTGCATCCCTTCTATGCGGGAGTGAAGGCCTGGACGGACTTGCCGCAAATCCTCACCGATCAGATCGCTCACTTCTTCGCCCGGTACAAGGATCTGGAGCCAGGCAAGGAGACGATCATCGGCGGCTGGGCGGGGCCCGAGGATGCGGAACGCCTGATCCTGGCCGCCCTGGCTCGCGCGGCGCGCGCTTAGAGGGCAAGCTGCGTTCAGCTCCCTCGATGGGGAGCCAGGGCCATTGAGGGCCGCGGGCGATTGCGGTCATATCCGACGTCAGGATCATCCTGCGGTCGTCCTCAAGGGCCATGTACGTCGCCACCCTCGCCGGAACGCGTTACGCCTTCGCAGACCTGCGCGCGGTCATGGCTGCGGCGACCCCCTTGCGCTCGGGAGACGTCCTGGCCGGTCTGGCCGCGGCGAGCCAGGTGGAGCGGGTGGCGGCGCGCTATGTGCTGGCGGATCTTCCCCTGAAGGCCTTCCTCGAGGAGCCGGTCGTCCCCTACGAGACGGACGAGGTGACGCGCCTGATCGTCGACGGCCATAACGCTGCAGCCTTTGCGCCGATCGCCTCGCTCACCGTGGGCGGTTTGCGCGAATGGCTCCTTGGCGATGACGCCGACACCCCGAGCCTCGCCGCGCTCGCGCCGGGTCTGACCCCGGAAATGGTCGCCGCCGTCTGCAAGCTGATGCGCAATCAGGATCTGATCGCAGTCGGGCGCAAGCCACGGCCCATCAGCGCCTTTCGCAGCACCATCGGCCTCGAACGCCGCCTGGCCGTGCGGCTTCAACCCAATCACCCCACGGACGATCCCCGCGGCGTTCTGGCGTCCATCCTCGATGGTCTCCTGTTAGGATGTGGCGACGCGGTCATCGGCATCAATCCGGCTACGGACAATCTGGAGACCGCGCGGCGCCTGCTCGATCTTATGGACGGCCTGCGCACCCGCCTGGAGATCCCCACCCAGACCTGCGTACTCACCCATGTCACAAACAGTCTGGAGCTGATCGGGGCGGGGGCGCCGGTGGATCTCGCCTTCCAGTCCATCGCCGGGACACAAGACGCCAATCGCAGTTTCGGGATAGATCTGGCTCTGCTGGCCGAGGCCCACGCCGCGACCCTGGGACAGAAGCGCTGGGTCCTGGCGCCCCACGTCATGTATTTCGAGACCGGCCAGGGCTCGGCCCTCTCGGCCGGAGCCCATCACGGCGTGGATCAGCAGACGCTTGAGGCGCGCGCCTACGCTGTGGCGCGCCGGTTCGACCCCTTGCTCGTCAACACTGTCGTGGGCTTCATCGGCCCGGAATATCTCTATGACGGCAAGCAGATTCGGCGCGCCGCCCTTGAGGATCATTTCTGCGGCAAGCTTCTGGGCCTGCCCATGGGGGTGGATGTCTGCCACACCAATCACGCCGAGGCCGACCAGGATGATATGGACGACATTCTCACCCTGCTGGGGGTCGCGGGCGTGGCCTTCGTCATGGGCGTGCCCGGCGCCGACGACGTGATGCTGAATTATCAAAGCACCAGCTTTCACGACGCTCTCTATGCGCGTCAGACCCTAAACCTGAGACCGGCTCCAGAGTTCGAGGCGTGGCTGAGGCGCATGGGCCTTGCGGACGATCAGGGCCGCCTACTCGACCCCGCGCGCTCCGGTGGCGTCCCCCGGCTGCTGGCGGCATTGGACTTGTGAGCCATAGGGCCGTCCCCTCGTCCGAACCGGATCGGCAGAGCGACGTCGAGGGCCTGCTGGGCGCCCTGCGCGCCGCCACGCCTGCGCGGGTGGGCCTGGGGCGGGCGGGCGCCGGTCTGCCCACCGCCGCCATGCTGGAGTTTCAGCTCGCCCACGCCAAGGCCCGCGACGCCGTCTGGGCCGAACTGGATACGGAGGCCCTGCGCGCGGCCTTGCCAGGGCCAAGCCTCGTGATCGCCAGCGCCGCTCCCGACCGCCGCACATTCCTTCTGGATCCCGAGCGCGGCCGTCGTCTCGACCCGCACGGAGCGCCCCTGCCGCAGACCCGGGCCGATCTCGCGATCCTGATCGCCGACGGGCTTTGCGCCGCCGCCGTGCAAGCCCAGGCCCCGCTGCTCCTGCGGGCCCTCCTGCCGCGCCTGGAGGGATGGCGCATGGCCCCCCTGGTGGTCGCCCGCCAGGGTCGGGTGGCCCTCGGCGACGCGGTGGGCGACGCCCTGGGCGCGCGGGCCGTGCTGGTGCTGCTGGGTGAGCGGCCGGGTCTGAGCGCCGCCGACAGCCTGGGCGCCTATCTCACTTGGGACCCGCGACCGGGCCGCCGCGACCACGAGCGCAACTGCGTCTCCAATATCCGCGAGCCGGGCGGTCTCTCCCCGCCTCAGGCCGCCGAGAAGCTCGCCTGGCTTCTGCACGAGGCGCGGCGCCTTGGCTTCACCGGCGTCGATCTCAAGGACCGGCAGGACGCGGCGCCCCTGATGCCCCCCGCATCGCCTCAGATCGCGCCCCCGACCCCGCATGGGGGGGATTGATCCGGCGCTCCCGACATGGCCCGGTCTGGGTCCATTCAGGTCGGAGGGGATGATGAGGGGCCACAAAGCGTTTGAAGCCGTTATGCCGATGGCGCTCGCACTCATGGCGAGCCTCGCCCTGGTCGGCTCCAGTCAGGCCGCGCCCACCACCGCGACGGCGCCCGGGTTCGAGGTGGAGGAGGCGACCATCGCCTCGGTCCATGCGGCCATGCGCGCCGGGCGGCTCAGCTGTCGCCAACTGGTCGACGCCTACCTCGATCGCATCGCCGCCTATGACAAGAACGGGCCGGCGGTAAACGCGATCATCTTGATCAACCCGCAGGCGGAGCAGGAGGCCGACGCCCTCGACCATCGCTATGCGGAGGGCGGCTTTGTAGGCCCGCTCCACTGCGTGCCCCTGATCGTGAAAGACAACTTCGAGACTCGGGGCCTGCAGACAACGGACGGCGCCCTGGCCTTCAAGGGCTATGTCCCCGATGCCGACGCGACCATGGTGGCGCGAGCCAAGGCCGCCGGGGCCCTGGTGTTGGCCAAGTCCAACATGGCGGAGTGGGCCTTCAGCCCGGTGGAGACGGTCAGCTCCATCCTGCCGGGCTATACTCGCAACCCCTATGACACCGCGCGCGTGACGGCCGGTTCCAGCGGCGGTACGGCCGCCGCCATCGCCGCCAGCTTCGGCCTGGTGGGATTTGGCAGTGATACCGGGGATTCCATTCGCGGCCCCTCCTCGCATGACGCCCTGGTGGGCATCCGCTCGACTTTGGGCCTTACCAGCCGGGCCGGTATCTTCCCGCTCAGTCTGAGGGCGGATGTGGGCGGTCCCATGGCCCGCACCGTGGCTGACGCCGTGGCCGTCTATCAGGTGATCCTTGGCCCCGACCCGCGCGACCCAGCCACCGCCGCAGCGGCGGCCCATCCCATGCCCGACCTCGCGGCCTCGCTGGACGCGGGCGGCCTCAGGGGCAAGCGCATTGGCGTCCTGCACGAAGCCTATGACCGGGCTAGCCTCGACCCGGAGATCGCCGCCCTGTTCGCCGCCGCCGTGGACGACCTGCGACGCCAGGGCGCGATCATCGTCGATCCGGCCAGGATCGAGGGCTATGTCGCCCCGACCTTCCCGCCGCCGGGTCAGGCCTGTGAGGGCTTCAAATACGACCTCAACCGTTTCCTCGCCGATCGTGTGGGCAAGGTCCCCAAGGCCAATCTCGACGCCATCATCGCCTCCGGAGAGTTCCACCCCTCCGTCGCCGAACGCCTTAAGGCCGCCGACGCCGCGCCGGTCAATCCGCCGGGCTCACCCGCCTGCGCGGCCGACGAAGCCCGCCGTCAGGCGCTTCGAGACGAGGTGATGAGGACCCTGGCGGACATGAAGCTCGACGCCTTCGTCTATCCCACATGGTCCAACCCGCCGCGTCTGATCGGCGACCTCAACACCCCTTCCGGTGACAACAACCAGATCTTCTCGCCCTTTACCGGCTTTCCCGCGATCCAGGTCCCGATGGGCTATACGCGCGGCGACCGCCTGCCAGCCGGCATCACCTTCTTCGGCCCGGCCTGGTCGGACCCCGAGTTGATCACCCTCGCCTATGCCTACGAACAGGCGACCCATCATCGCCGCCCGCCGCCTCTGGCGCCGCCGTTGGACTAGAATCTGAGCGCGATCGCCAGCGCGCCTCCGGCGAGGCCGAACAGCACCACCATCGCACCTACGGCGGCCAGGACTCGGGGAGGGAAGGCGCGGGCGAGCATGGCCATGGAGGGCAGGCTGATAGGCGGCAGGGTCATCAGGAGGGCGCCGGCCGGACCGGCGCGCACGCCGAGCGCCAGCATGGCCTGGATGATCGGGACCTCGCCGGCGGTGGGGATGACGAAGACCGCGCCGGCTACGGCGAATGCCAGGACCCAGCCGGCGGTATTGCCGACCTCCGGGCCGATGACGGGGAAGAGCCAGGCCCGTGAAGCCCCGAGCAGGAGGACGAGCAGGGCGTATTCGGGGACCAGTCTGAGGCTCATGCCCGCCAGGAGGCGCAGCCAGCGACCGAACACCCCCTCGCGGGTCGACGCCTCGGGGTCGGCCAGGGCGGCGCGCGCGGCTTCCGCCTCGTTCGGACGGGTCAGACGATTGGCCAGATAGCCCAGGCCGAAGACCATGGGCAGGCCGAGCGCCAGGCGCAGCGCCGTCCACTTCCAGCCGAGCACGAAGCCGATGAAGACCAGGGTGGCGGGATTGAGGACTGAATTGCCGAGCCAGAAGGCGAGCGCCGCACCGGCCGAGGCCTGCTGGCGGCGCAGCCCCGCCACCACCGGAGCCGCGCAGCAGGTGCACATCATGCCCGGAACGGCCAGGAGTCCGCCCGCCAGCGCCCCGCCGAAGCCTCGTCCTCCGAGGGCCTTGGCGATGGCGTTCGCCGGCAGCAGCGCCTGGACCCCAGATCCGACCAACAGACCGAGGACGAGCGCCTGCCAGATCGCCTTGCCATAGGCGATGCCATAGGCCAGGGCCGCGCTCCAGGATGCCGCCGGCGGAAGCGCCGCCTTGCCGGTGAGGATCGAGGCGCCGAGGGCGTGATGGCCGGCGGCGAAGACCGCCTTGGTCCAGTAGGGCGACCACTTGACATAGTACAGGCCGCCCAGCGTCACGGCGGCCAGGAGCGCGACGTTCAGGGTTTGGCGGGCGGGGCTGAGGCGGACGGCGGTCATAAGCGGTTCCGGGAGAAGCGGTCGGTTGCCGCCGCTATGAACCCAATATCAATCGCGACGGAAGCCCCCGACGGCGCTCAGGGGGGGGTCGACTAACCAAGTGACCTTCGCACCATAAGCCTGGGGCTCCTCGTAGACGGGAAGATGTCCCAATTCCGGGACACAGTTTGCAACGCCCCTTCTCAGAGCGTTCCTGGCTCGGCGTCGGACGCCTTCGACTCGGGGGGCGCCGCATCCGCCGCCGCGGTCGGGGCGCCCAGATCCAGCGAGCGGGAACTGAAGAGGGCGTTGTAGAGCATCCGGAACTCGCCGAAGTTCTGCCAGCGATAGACCGGATTGGTGGCGAACATCAGCACCCGGCCCTCGCCCAGCTTCTCATCAATCAGGGCCGGCCGGTCCTTGACGTCCTCCGCGCCGGACATGAGCCCGGAGAGCACGCCCTTTTTGCCGCCGGGAAAGGCCATCAGCTCCTCGTTACGCGCCCGGGCGGGCAGGGCGAAGAGGCTCGATGTGGCCCAGCGGACGGGTATTTCGCTGTTAGAATAGCCGTAGAAGAGCGGGTTGGACGGGGCCAGAATCTTGGCCGTGACGATCGGACCCGGCGCATAGAAGCCGCTGGGCGCTGAGGACGTCTCGACATCCGGGGCAAGGCCGAAGGCGGGGGGCATGGCGCTGGAGTCGCCCAGCGTGATGAGCAGGCCGCCAGCCTCGACAAAGGCCTTGAGCGCTTCGACCCCTTCAAGACCCATGCCGCCGCGGATGTCGGGTGAGGAGCCATAGGCGCCCAGGGAGGGGAACTTCGCCGACTTCTCGTAGGGCAGGGGCTTCCACCGCATGGGGATGTCGAACACGACATTCTTCGGCGAACCCTGGGACGGGATGATGATGACGTCGTATTTCGCCCTCAGTCCGCCCTTGCGCACGTCGTCCTTAAGGATGAGATCATAGGGCGTGGCGAACTGGTCGAAGGCGTAGCGCACCCAGCCCACATTCTGGGTCGCGCCCCAGGTGGAATAGATCGCCACGCGCGGGGTCTCGGCCGGATGGGTCGGCCCCGCCACTCCGCCAGGCAGGGCCAGGGCCGTGAGGCCAAGCGGCACGACCGCGGCCTTGAGCCGGTCATAGGCTGAGCCCGGCACAAGGAACGTCCCCGCCGGCGCGGTGCGCTGGCCGATCTTGAACGGCTGCTCGGCGATGGCGAGCTTCACGTCCTTAAGGGCATAGGGCAGCCGCGCGAGGTTGATCGAACCTTCGTCCAGCACGGCATAGGTCGCCGCGCCCGGCGCGTCGATGACACCCTGCGGCGCAAACTGGTCCACCGGCGTGGCGGCCAGATCCAGTGCCTTGGGGTCGGAGATCGCCGCGATCGTCACATGCGCCATCAGGCCCATGGTCCAGGCGGAGTCGTCATAGGTATGAATCTTGGGGTCCGGATAGTCCTGCTTCTCCAGCAGGGTATGGGCGAGGCGACCATAGGGCTGGTCGCTCTTCACGATCAGGGAGCCGGCGGGGAAGGTCCCATCCTTCAGCGTCGCCGCCGCGTTCAGCCGCCCCACCTCGATACCCTGCTGGCGCAGCAGGTTCACCACCAGGGCCGCGCGCGTCATGTCCGGCTGGTCGCCAGGGATGATGTAGGCGTAAGGCGCCTGGGTCTGGCCCACGGTCAGGGCGTCGGCGCTTTTCTTGTAGAAGTTCTCCAGCACCTGGTCGGGGAAGGTGGAGGCGGTCTGAAGGGCGGTGAGAAGGCCCGTCTCCATGAAGTTGGTGTTGTCCCGCATCGACCATTCCACAGACTTGTAGGGCGGGTTGGGCCGGTACCATTCCCGCTTGGTCTGGTCGCGGGCGTGCAGGTCCTCGCCCGGTCCGTCCACCGGCGCCACATGGCGAAGCTCGGTCGTCGCCCCGCCATTGCCGAAGGTCTCGTAGAACCGGATCAGGCCGTTATGGTTGGACGACATGAAGGCGACATAGCCGGGCGACCAGGCGTCCACATAGCCGAAGTCCCAGACCCCAGGCATGCCGTACTTGCCGAGCTGCGCCATCTCGAAGTTCGAGAACCAGGGCAGCTCGGCATACATGATCGGGTCGAGATTGGGGTTCTGCGGCGGCTGGCCGCTATAGATGTAAAGAAACGGAACCGACTCGTGCAGGTCGTGGATCACCTGCGGATGCCACTCTAGATAGAACTTCAATAGATTTTTGGCGCTATAACCTGTATAGTTTATGTCCCTGTTGTTGTCGTGAAAGATATATTTGCCCCAATAGGGTGCGCCGGGAACCGGGTCGAGGTCGTTGGTGTCGTCGATCTTGTTGGCGTAATACCAGTCAGCATAGCGATCGCGACCGTCTGGGTCGCTGGCGGGATTGATAGCTAGGATCACATTGTCGCGGATCTTGGCGATCATCGGATCGTCCTGGGTCACGATGCGATAGGCTAGCTCCATGAGCATTTCCGGGGGGCCGGTCTCGGCGCTGTGCAGGCCGCCGAGCGCCATATAGATCGGCTTGGTCTCGCCGATGATCCGATGGGCCTCGGCGTCGGAGAGGCCGCGTGGGTCGGCCAGCCGGGCGAGGTTCTGACGCTCCTGGTCGAGGCGGGCGATATTGGTCGCGGAGGAGATGAACACCACTACGGTGGGCCGGCCCTCCTCGGTGGCGCCGGTCTCGACGATCTTCACGCGCGGCGACTTGGCGGCCAGGGCCCGGTAATAGCGGAGAATGTCCGCATAGTGGTCCAGCACTTTGGGCGCACCGATGTCATGTCCCAACACATCTCTGGGCGACGGGACGCCTCCGGCCGCGGCGGGCAAGTGATCCACCAGGGGGCTGGAGAACTCCGGCTTGGTCGTCCAGGCCTTCTGATGGGCGGCGAAGATGGGGTCCATAGTCTGGGGTGCGGGCGCCTGAGGTGCAGGGACAGGGGCCGGGGCGTTTGCGCCCGCCGCCTGGGCCAGGGCGGCCCCGCCGCAGAACATGAGCGCGGTGCTCGCCAGGAGCGCCGACAGGCGCGCGCGCGATTTTTTCATTCCTGCATTCCCAATTCTCTAGCGAAGGGCTCCACGCCCTTGTGGCGTTCTATACTGTGCCGTCCTCAGGCCGCGACGGCGCGCTTGCGCCGGGTGATCGTCTGGGCGGCGGTATATTCCATCAGACCCTCGATCCCGCCCTCGGCGCCGACGCCCGACTGTTTGTGTCCGCCAAAGGCCGCGGTGGGTGAGACATGCTGGGTCTCATTGATCCATACAGTCCCGCTGGCGATGCGCTCAGCGATCTCCAAGGCCTTGTCCTCGTCCTCGCCCCAGACCGATCCACCCAGGCCGTAATCGGTGGCGTTGGCGCGAGCGATCACCTCCTCATAGTCGTCGAATTTGAGCAGCGGCAGGACGGGGCCGAACTGCTCCTCCTGAACGATGCGCGAGGTCTCCGGCGGGTTGTCCAAAATGGTGATGGGCACGAAATAGCCCGGCGCCGATGAAGCCTCCCCGCCCATGAGGAAGGTATAGCCCTTGTCCTTGGCGTCGCGGATCAGGTCGAGCACCCGCTCATATTGCGGCTTGTTGTTGATCGGGCCGATCTGGGTTCCCTGCTCGGCGCCGTCGCCCACCTTGACCGTGCGCGCATAGGCCACCAGGGCGTCGCGCAGAGGCTCGTAGATGTCCTTGTGCACATACATGCGTTTAGTGGCGATGCAGATTTGGCCGTTGTTGCGGAAGGCGGCCCAGAACAACTCCTCCGCCACGGCGGCCACGTCCACATCCGGCATGACGATGGCGGCGTCATTGCCCCCCAGCTCCAGGGTCAGTCGCTTGAGCGTCGGCGCCGCTGATTCCATCACCCGCCGTCCGGTGGCCGTCGAGCCGGTGAAGCTGATCTTGTCGAAGCCCGGATGTGAGGTCATCCAGGGACCCAAATCATCACCCCCGGAAACGATGTTGAGGACCCCGGGCGGCAGGAGATCGCGCGCCATTTCGCCGAACTTGAGCGTTGTCAGGGGGGTGAAGGGCGAGGGCTTGAGCACCATGGTGTTGCCCGCGAGCAGGCCGGGGCCGACCTTGAACATGGCCAGAAGCAGGGGGAAGTTCCATGGCGCTATGGCCCCGACGACGCCCAGCGGCACGCGCCGAGTTTCGCTGTAGCGGACCTCCGAGTCCTCGTTCACCGTCACGGGAAGATCGAGCCCGGCGGCCGCCTTGAGCCAGAAGCCGGCGCCGCCGACCTCGCCCTCCGCTTCGGCATGAGGCTTGCCCTGTTCGCGGGTCAGGAGGCGCTTGAGAGGGTCGAGGTGGGCCAGAATGGCGTCGCCCAGGGCGTTCAGCCTCGCCTTGCGTTCGGCGATGGGCGTGGCCGCCCAGGCGGGAAAGGCCCGGCGCGCGGCGTCGATCGCCCGGTCCAGATCCTCGCGCGCGGCGTCGGGCGCCTGGCCGATCGGCGCCTCTGTGGCCGGATTGAGCACCTCGAACGTCCGCGCCGCACCCACCAGGGCGCCGTCGATGAGTAGGCGATAGTCGGCGTTGAAATTCATCTGCGTCCTCCAGGGGCGGTCCCTTCCTGTCTAATTCAGCCCAGCCGCGCCTACCGATCAAGTGAGTGGGGGCGAGGTCCCGCCCCGCGGCCCGCGCCTCACCAGCAGCTATAGCCGCCGTCGGTCAGCATGACCGTCCCGGTTATCAGGCTGGAGGCGTCCGAGGCGAGGAAGAGGATGGCGGCTGCGACCTCCTCGGGCTCGCCCAGACGGCCCATGGGCGTGCCGTCGATCCAGCGGCGGTACATCGGCGAGTCCGGATCGGCGAAGGCGTTGAGCGGGGTGCGGATATAGGTCGGGGCCACGGCGTTGACGCGCACGCCGCGCGAGGCCCACTCGGCGGCAAGGGACCGGGTCAGGTGGTGCACTGCGGCCTTGGAGGCGTTGTAGTGGGCCTGACCCTGGGGCCGGTTGACGATGAAGCCGGACATGGAGCCCACATTGACGATGACGCCGCGACCTTCTGCCAGCATGTGGCGCCCCACAGCCCGCGCGCACCAGAAGGTCCCGTTGAGATTGACGTCGAGCACATTGAGCCAGCGCTCGTCCTCCATCTCCTCGGCGGCGATCTCGCTGCGGGCGATGCCTGCATTGTTGATGAGGATGTCGATACCCCCTAGATCGGCGGCCAGGGCGTCGGCGGCGGCCGTCACGGCCTGCGAGTCCGTCACCTCCAGCACCCGCGCATGAGCTCCATGGCCTTCCGCGGCGAGCGCCCGCACGGCGACCTCCAGCTCCGCCGCGTCGCGATCCCACAGCGTGACCCGCGCCCCCGCCTCGGCCAGGGCCTGGGCGGCGCAAAGGCCGATGCCGCGTGCACCTCCGGTGACCACGGCGACCCGGCCGTCCAGCCTGAAGCGTTCGAGATACATGGCGGTCATCCTCCGGGGCGCAGGCGGGTGAGGGCCTCCGTCCTTACGCTTCCGCGCCTGTTCGGCGAAGGGCGCCTTCAGTTCCTGAACTCCGCGGTCAGCTCGTAGCGTTCGTGCGGGAAGATTTGGCGCACGAAGGTCACGCCCTGGCCCAGGCGAAAGGTCCAGCGCTCCACCATGAGGCAGGCATGGCCGGTTCTGATGTCCAGGGCGCGAGCCTCGGCCGGGCTGGCCGCAAGGGCGCCGATGCGATGCCGCGCTTCGGTCCAGGGCGCGTGCTTCAGCAGCCAGGAGCCCGGCGCCTGGCCGGAGAAGTCCGCCGATCGGGCGTCGGGGACGGCGGCCAGGTCGATCACCCGCTCCTCCAGGGCGAACGGCGAACCTCCAGCCACATGCAGACCGCGCAGGTCCAGAAGGGGGCCGACGGGAGACAGCGCGGTCTCCCGGGCATCCTGCCCAACGGTCCCGCGCACACCGCGCGCCAGCAGACGAAAGGCATAGGTCTCGCCCAGGGCGGCGATGGTCTCGGCGATGTCCGGGATCTCGAGCACGGCGGTCTGCACATGGGGATGGGCGACCAGGGTGCCGGCGCGTCGGTTGCGCGTGACGAGGCCGGCGCCCGCGAGGGCGCCGATGGCCTTGCTGACCGTCATCCGGGCGCAGCCATATTCGGCCATCAGTGCCTGTTCCGTGGGCAGCCGGTCGCCGGGATTGAGGGCGCCGGACCGGATGCGGGCTTCGAGATCGGCGCGGATGCGGCGGGCGAGGCCGGGGGGCTTCATCGGCGGGGCTCAGGAGGCCAGAAGCCGGGTCACGCTGGCGCGAAAGGCTTCGGAGAGCTCGGTCCGCCGGCGATGGCGCCCGTCCTCCACCACCAGGCTCCCGCGCCGCCACACCCGATCCACCGCCGTGCGGCCGGCGGCGAAGAGCCAGTGATCTAGGACGGCGTCGGGCCTCGCGCCTCTCGGCGGCGATTCCTCTTCGTGCAGGCAGACGATATCGGCCGCCCTTCCAGGCGCCAGTCCGGCCGGGCCGCATGCCAAGGCCTGTGCGCCGCCGTGCAAGGCCGCCTCGAACAAGCGTCGACCCGTGGAGGCTCCCTGCGGCTCGGCCAGGACGTTGCGCGCCTTCCAGGCCAGGCGCTGGGCGTATTCGAGCTGGCGCAGCTCCTGGGCCGCGTCGATGGCGATATTCGAGTCCGTGCCCACACCCATGACGCCGCCATGATCGAGAAAGGCCCGGGCCGGGAAGACGCCGTCGCCCAGATTGGCCTCGGTGATCGGGCACAGCCCCGCCGCGGCGCCGCTGGCGGCCAGTCGCCGGGTCTCCTGCGCGGTGAGGTGGGTGGCGTGGATCAGGCACCAGCGCGCGTCGAGCCCGACCTCGTCTAGCAGCCATTCCACCGGACGCCGCCCGCTCCAGGCGAGGCAGTCCTCCACCTCCTTCACCTGCTCGGCGGCGTGGATGTGCACCGCTCCGGCGCCGGCCAGGGGCAGGATCTCGGCAAGATCCCGCGGGCTCACCGCACGCAGAGAATGGGGCGCCAGGCCCAGCCCGGCATCGGGCAGGGGAGCAATGGCGGCGCGGCTCGCCTCGACCAGGCGGGCGAAACGGTCGGGATCGTTGAGGAACCGGCGCTGGCCCGGCGCGGCCGGCGCACCGCCAAATCCGCCCTGGCGATAATAGACCGGCAGCAGGGTCAGGCCGATCCCGCTCGCCCCGGCGGCGGCGGCGATGCGCTGGGTCATCTCGCCCAGGGCCGCATAGGGCCGCCCCTGCGGATCGTGGTGCAGATAGTGGAACTCGCCCACGCGGGTGAATCCGCTCTCCAGCATCTCGGCGAAGGCCAGGGCGGAGATCGCCTCGACATCCTCCGGCGTCATCCGATCGAGAAACCGGTACATCAGCTCGCGCCAGGACCAGAAGTCGTCACGCCCGGCGCCGCGATACTCGGTCAGGCCGGCCATGCCGCGCTGAAAGGCATGGCTGTGCAGATTGGAAAGGCCCGCAAGCCCCACCGCGCCGCGCGTCTCGCCCGGGAAAGGGTCAACCCCCTCGGAGACCGTCGCGATCCGCCCCTCGCGCACCGTCAGCCGCACCCGGTCGGCCCAGCCGTCGGGCAGAAGGGCCCGTTCGAACCAAAGGGAGTCGGGGGCGGCGCTCATAAATAATGTCTAGACAATAATGGGGATTTGGACAAGTCTGGGCCATGCGTTGCGACCGCATCTGGACCCGGGCCCGTCTGGCCACGCTCGCTTCCGGCCGACCGGACCTCGGCGTGGTGGAAGAGGGCCTGGTGGCCTCCCGCGATGGGCGCATCCTCTATGCCGGGCCGGCGGCCGAGGCGCCGGATCTGCAGGCAGCGGAGATCGTCGACTGCGAAGGCCGCTGGATCACGCCGGGCCTGATCGATGCGCACACCCACCTCGTCCATGCCGGCGACCGCGCGGCGGAGTTCGAGCTGCGCCTCGCCGGCGCCAGCTATGAGGAGATCGCCCGTTCCGGCGGGGGCATCCTCTCCACAGTGCGCGCGACGCGCGCCGCCGCCGAGGCAGAGCTGGTCGCGGCCGCCCTGCCGCGTCTGGACGCCCTGATCGCCGAGGGCGCGACCACGGTGGAGATCAAGTCCGGCTATGGCCTCACCCTGGTCGACGAGATCAAATCCCTGCGCGTGGTCCGGTCCCTGACCGGGGCGCGTCCGGTGCGCCTGCGCGCCACCCTCCTGGCCGCCCATGCGGCGCCGCCAGAATATGCCGGCGATCCCGACGGCTATATCGATCTGATCTGCCGCGACATCCTGCCCGCCGCCGCGAGCGAGGGCCTGGCCGACGCCGTCGACGCCTTCTGCGAGAGCATCGCTTTCACGCCAGCCCAGGTCGAGCGGGTGTTTCGGGCCGCCCGCGCCCATGGCCTGCCGGTCAAGCTGCACGCCGAGCAGTTGTCCAACCAGGGGGGAGCGGCGCTCGCCGCCCGCTATGGCGCGCTCTCTGTCGATCATCTGGAACATCTGGACGCCGCCGGCGTCGCCGCCCTGGCCCGCGCTGGCTGTGTGGCAACCCTCCTGCCGGGCGCCTACCTCTTCTTGCGAGAGACTAAGACGCCGCCGGTGGAGGCCCTGCGCGCGGCGGGCGTCCCCATGGCGCTGGCCACCGACTGCAATCCGGGCACATCGCCCCTGACCTCGCTGCTCCTGGCCATGAATCTGGCCGCGACCCTGTTCCGCCTCACCGTGACGGAGTGCCTGGCGGGGGTGACGCGAGAGGCCGCCCGGGCGCTCGGCCTTCAGGATGAGACCGGCGCGCTGGAGGCCGGTAAGGCCTGCGACCTCGCCATTTGGGACATCGAGCGACCCGCCGAGCTTGTCTACCGGATGGGCTTCAACCCGCTTCATGCAAGGATCTGGGCCGGCCAATGACCCTCCTCACCCTCGCTCCCGGCGCCGTCACCCTGGCCGACTGGCGCGCCCTTTGGCTGGGGGCTTCGGCGCGGCTGGATCCCGCCGCCTGGCCCCGGATCGAAGCGAGCGCGGCGGCGGTGGGGCGCATCCTCGCCAAAGGTGAGCCGGTCTATGGCGTCAATACCGGCTTCGGGCGCCTGGCCAGCGTGCGCATCGCCGATGAGGACCTGGCCCGGCTGCAGCGCAACATCGTGCTCTCCCACGCCGCCGGAACCGGCGATCCGGCCCCCGCGGCCATCGTGCGCCTGATGATGGCGCTGAAGCTCGCCAGCTTCGGCCACGGCGCCTCGGGCGTGCGGCGCGAGACCGCCTCGCGCCTGGAGATGATGCTGGCGCGGGGCCTGATCCCCGTCGTCCCGGCCCAGGGCTCGGTGGGGGCCTCCGGCGACCTCGCTCCGCTGGCGCATATGGCCGCCGCCATGATCGGCGTGGGCGAGATCGAGATGCAGGGCGAGCGCCTGCCCGCCGCCGCCGCCCTGGCCCGCGCTGGGCTCGATCCCCTGACGTTGGGACCCAAGGAGGGTCTGGCCCTGCTCAACGGCACGCAATTCTCGACCGCGAACGCCCTGGCGGGCCTGTTCGAGGCCGACCGTCTGTTCGCCTCGGCCCTGATCTCCGGCGCTCTTTCCACCGAGGCGGCCAAGGGCTCTGACACCCCCTTCGATCCTCGCATCCACGCCCTGCGCCGCCACGGCGGCCAGATCGCCTGCGCCGAGGCCCTGCGAGAGCTGATGGCCGGCTCCGCGATCCGCGCCAGCCATCTCAAGGACGACGAGCGGGTCCAGGATCCCTATTGCCTGCGCTGCCAGCCCCAGGTCATGGGCGCGGCCCTGACCGTGCTGCGGCAAGCCGCCCGCACCCTGGCGGAGGAGGCCGACGGCGTTTCCGACAACCCGCTGATCTTCGCCGAGACGGACGAGTGCCTGTCCGGCGGCAACTTCCACGCCGAGCCTGTGGCCTTCGCCGCCGACATGATCGCGCTGGCTCTGTGCGAGATCGGGGCCCTGGCCGAACGCCGCATCGCCATGCTGGTGGATGCGGACCTGTCGCGCCTGCCGCCCTTTCTGACGCCTGATCCAGGTCTCAATTCAGGTTTCATGATCCCCCAGGTCACGGCCGCGGCCCTGGTCTCGGAGAACAAGCAGGCCGCTTATCCGGCCAGCGTCGATTCCATCCCCACCTCGGCCAACCAGGAGGACCACGTGTCCATGGCCGCGCATGGCGCCCGGCGGCTCGCCCCCATGGCGCGAAACGCCGCCGCGGTGATCGGCATCGAGCTTCTGGTCGGGGCCCAGGGCTGCGACTTCCACGCCGGTCTCGCCTCCAGCGCGCCGCTGGAGCGGGTCCGGGCGGCGCTTCGCGCCGTCTCTCCGCGCCTGGAAGCCGACCGTCACCTGCACCCCGACATCGAAGCCGCCGCCCTCCTGGTCCGCAGCGGCGCGGTGGTGGAGGCCGCCGCCCTCGCCCTGCCGGGGGCGCTCCTGGAAGGGGAGCGGGCCGCGTGACGCCTTCCTGGCTGGAGGTGCGTCAGGGTGCGGCGCCGCTGATCGTCAGTCTGCCGCATACGGGAACCGACCTTCCCGAGGACATCGAGACAGGCCTCGTCTCTCCCTGGCTCGCGCGCCGCGACGCGGACTGGTGGGTTGATCGGCTTTACGCCTTCGCCGAGGACCTGGACGCCACCTTCGTGCGCACGACGCTCAGCCGAAGCGTCATCGACGTTAATCGCGACCCTTCCGGCGCCTCGCTCTATCCGGGCCAGGCGACCACCGAGCTTTGCCCCCTGACCACCTTCGACGGCGAGCCGCTCCATCGGCCCGGCTGCGCGCCTGACGCCGCTGAGATCTCGCGTCGCACCGCGCTCTATTTCGCTCCCTATCACGCGGCTCTGGAGGCGCAGATCGTCCGCCTGCGCGCCCGCTATTCCCGCGTCGTGCTCTATGACGCCCACTCCATCCGCTCGCGCATTCCGCGCCTGTTCGAGGGCGAGCTGGCGCAGTTCAACATCGGCGTGAACGGCGGAGTGAGCTGCGATGGCGCTCTGACCGCGGCGGTGGCGGAGCTGTGCGCCGCCAGCTCTTTCAGCTGGGTGGTCGACGGCCGTTTCAAGGGCGGCTGGACGACCCGCCGTTATGGCCGCCCCTCCGACGGCGTTCACGCTCTGCAGATGGAGCTGGCCTGTCGCGGATACATGGACGAGCCGGACGGCCCGCCGACGCCGGGCGCCTGGCCTCCCGCCTTCGAGGCCGCGCGCGCCGCGCCGCTCCTTGCTGTCCTTCGCCCCATCCTCGAAGCCTGCCTCGCCTTCGCCTCTTCCGGGAGCGCCCCATGACCCGCCACGACCCGACCCGCATCATCCGCCCGGCTACGGGCTCCCGCCTGACCGCCCGAAGCTGGCTGACCGAGGCGCCGCTGCGCATGCTGATGAACAATCTCCATCCCGACGTGGCCGAGCGGCCGGAGGACCTGGTGGTCTATGGCGGGGTGGGCCGGGCCGCTCGAGACTGGGAGAGCTTCGACCGCATCGTCGAGACACTGCGCCGTCTGGAGGAGGACGAAACCCTGCTGGTCCAGTCCGGCAAGCCGGTGGGCGTCTTCCGCACCCACGCCGACGCGCCTCGGGTGCTGATCGCCAACTCCAATCTGGTGCCGCGCTGGGCCACCTGGGAGCATTTCCACGAACTCGACCGCAAGGGCCTGGCCATGTACGGCCAGATGACCGCCGGATCGTGGATCTATATCGGCGCCCAGGGCATCGTTCAGGGCACCTATGAGACCCTGGTGGAGATGGGCCGCCAGCATTACGGCGGCGACCTTTCCGGCCGTTGGCTGCTCACCGCCGGGCTCGGCGGCATGGGCGGAGCCCAGCCCCTGGCCGCGGTCATGGCCGGGGCCTCGTGCCTGGCTATCGAGTGCCAGCCCAGTCGTATCGAGATGCGCCTGCGCACCGGCTATCTCGACCTGAGCGCCGCGGATCTGGACGAGGCCCTGACGATCATCGAACGCGCCTGCCGCGAGCGACGCGCCGTTTCGGTGGGTCTCCTGGGCAACGCCGCCGAGCTCCTGCCCGAGCTCTTCCGCCGCGGCGTGCGGCCGGACCTCCTCACCGACCAGACCTCGGCCCATGATCCGGTCAACGGCTATCTGCCCAAGGGCTGGACGTTGGAACGCTGGGCCGCCATGCGCCATCAGGCCCCCGACCAGGTCGAGGCGGCGGCCCGGGCTTCCATGACCGAGCACGTCCGCGCCATGCTCGACTTCCAGGCCGCCGGCGTGCCGACGGTGGATTACGGCAACAATATCCGCCAGGTCGCCAAGGATGAGGGGGTGGAGAACGCCTTCGCCTTTCCGGGTTTCGTGCCGGCCTATATCCGGCCCCTGTTCTGTCGCGGGATCGGTCCGTTCCGCTGGGCCGCCCTCTCCGGCGATCCGGAGGATATCTACCGCACCGACGCCAAGGTGAAGGAGCTGATCCCCGACAATCCGCACCTGCACACCTGGCTCGACATGGCCAGGCGCCGCATCCGTTTCCAGGGCCTGCCGGCGCGCATCTGCTGGGTGGGGCTGGGCGATCGTCACCGCCTGGGTCTCGCCTTCAACGAGATGGTCGCCCGGGGCGAGCTTTCGGCCCCCGTGGTGATCGGCCGCGACCACCTGGATTCCGGCTCCGTCGCCTCGCCCAACCGCGAGACCGAGGCCATGCGCGACGGCTCTGACGCCGTTTCGGACTGGCCCCTGCTCAATGCGCTGCTCAACACCGCCTCAGGCGCCACCTGGGTCTCGCTTCACCATGGCGGCGGGGTGGGCATGGGCTATTCGCAGCATGCGGGCATGGTGGTGGTCTGCGATGGGACGGAGGCGGCGGCCCGGCGCATCGCGCGGGTGCTGTGGAACGACCCCGCCAGCGGCGTCATGCGCCACGCCGACGCCGGCTATCCCGACGCCATCGCCTGCGCCCGCGAGCACGGCCTGGACCTTCCCAGCCTGGGGTGAAGGCAGGGGGAAGGCGGCTCCGGCGGCTGGCCGCAGAGGCGGGTAAGGGGCGCGGATTCCGGCGCCACGGGCCCGCTTGAGGCCGCGACCCGTGCCGCGCTTGGCTCGGGGCGGCTAGTCGTCAGTCCCGGCATTTCCGGTCCGTGGACCGCGGCCGTCGGCGGCCCACCGACCTACCTTGGCCAGACCGCCAAACCGCGCAGAGCGCCGACGCCGCCTCAGTCCTCAGGTCAGGGCCGAATAGATCAGGGTCTTGAGTTCACGCCGGATCGGATACAGCAGGGACGGGCTGAGCTGTGTCATGAACACCATGTGCAGTCGCTCCACGGGGTCGATGAAGAAGGCCGTGGTGAACATTCCACCCCAATAATATTCTCCCGCCGAACCGGAAATCATGGCGCGGGCTGGGTCCTGGGTGACGGCGAATCCCAAGCCGAAGCCGACTCCGGCATTCTGAGTTTCGCTGAACATGGAACGCGACAGACTCGCAAGGTCCAGGCGGCCCGGCAGATGATTGGTCGTCATCAGTTCGAGGGTCTTGCGTCCCAGCAAGCGTACGCCGTCCAACGCGCCGCCTCCGGCGCACATCAAGCAGAATCGGTGGTAGTCGAGCGCGGTGGAGACGAGGCCGCCGCCCCCAGATACCAGGCGCGGCGGGTTCAGCCAGATGCTCCCCTCCGCGCGATCGAACATCACGCGACCTTCCGCCGGGCTCTTCCAAACATAACAATCCGTCAGTCGAGGCGCCTTCTGCGGCGGAACGGAGAAGGCGGTGTCATTCATCTGCAGCGGCGCGAAGATCCTGTCTGAAAGGTAGCGGTCGAGCGGGAGACCGGAGACGCGTTGGATCACCGCCCCAAGGACATCGGTCGAAACCGAGTAGTTCCACGCCTCGCCGGGCGAAAACTCGAGCGGCAGTTTGGCGAGCGCGGCGACCGCCCCGTCGAGATCCAGGCCGGCATGCCAGTTTTCCACGGCGCCGGGGTCGAACCCGCCGGCCCGATAGGCCGCATCGATATGGGTGCGGTTCTGGAAGCCGTAGGTCAGGCCGGATGTGTGGCGCAGCAGATCGAGCATCCGCATCGGCTCGTTGGCGCGGCGGGTGACAAACGCGACACCGCCGCCGCCGGCGGCATAGACCCCGGTATCGGTGAACTCGGGCAGAACGTCCTGAACCAGCGTGTCGAGGCCGACCCGTCCTTCTTCCACAAGCATCATGAAGCCCACGGTCGTGATCGGCTTGGTCATGCTGGCGATGCGGAAGATGGATGTCTCATCGATCGGCGTGTCCGACCCGGCTCTCGCGGCGCCCTGACTGCTGAAATGGACGATCTGACCGTCGCGGCTGATCAGGATCTGGGCGTGCGGCAGCCGCCCGGAATCGAGGTATTTCGCCTTCAGGAAGTCGTCGATGCGGTTCAGTCGCGAGGGGGCGAATCCCAGCCGTTCAGCGTGAGAATGCGTCACGGACCACAAGCCTCCCGCTCGACCAAGCGATGGAGCCTATTGGCCTCAAAAGCGCAGAGCAACGACAATGTCGTACGTTATAGCCGAAAATGCCGTGCAATTTTCACCCTTCCAGTCCTGCCGGCAGTGCGGATATCGAGGTGAGGGCGGCGTCCGTCATCTGCCGCACCTCAAGGGAACGGCCGCGTATGATCGACCTCTACCACTGCGCAGATGCTCGCTCATTCCGCGCCCTCTGGGCGCTTGAGGAGCTTGGGCTGGCCTACAGGTTGCATGTCCTGCCGTTTCCCCCGCGCGTGCACAGGCCGCAATTCCTCCAGGACAACCCGCTGGGCACGATTCCCCTTCTGGTCGACGGCGAGGTGCGCATGACGGAGTCCGCCGCCATCACCCACTACCTGGCCACACGCTATGGCCCGAGCGACCTGGCTGTAGGAGTGGAGGAGGCCGATTACGGTCTGTGGCTCGACTGGCTGCACAGGAGTGAGGCGACCCTGACCTTCCCGCAGACGATCATCCTGCGCTACACGCGCCTGGAGCCGGAGGAGCGCCGCCTCGCCCAGGCGGCCATGGATTACACCCAGTGGTTTCTCTCGCGCCTGCGGCATCTGACTCGCGCCCTCACTGATCGCCACTGGCTATGCGCGGACCGGTTCACCATGGCCGATCTATGCGTCGGCTATGCTCTGCTCCTGGCGCTGGACCTTGGCCTGGGTCCGAAGTTCAGTCCTGAGATCGCCGGCTATTGGGAACGGCTGGCCTCCCGGCCCGCCTTCCTCGCCGCCAAGCGCGCCCAGAGCGAAAACGAACGCGCCTAGGCGAGGGCCTTGGTGAGACGCAGCCAGAGTTGCTGATCGAAATCGAGATCGGTGGCGGCGCCCATGCGCACGACGATCAGCTTCTGGCTTGGCGCGATATAGAGCTTGCGATCCAGCGCCCCAAGCGCCGCCACAAGATCCGCCGGCGCGGCTGGGATCAGGGGGCCGGGCTCCTTTTGTCCACGCCGGATGGAATAGGCCCCGCCATTGAGCCACCACAATCTGCCATAGGCCGGGTTGGCGGGGGAGCGTTGAAACATGGCCCCAAGGCTGGCCTGTGAAACCAGGCGCGTTCCGTCGGAGGCTAGTCCGCCGTCGAGCACGATCTGGCCGAACCGGACGGAGTCCCTTGGGCTCGTGACGAGCCCCATGGTGTTGCCGGCCGCCGTGAACAGGGGATTGGCGGGTCGATGGCGCCAGGCCGTCTGGGTCAGGCCAGCGGGCGCTGTGAGCCAGTCGCGCGTGAGCGTTTCCAGGGGTTGGCCCGCTGCGGCGCTCAGGATCTTCTGGGTGATGGCGTAGACGGGCGTGTTGTAGAAGAACATCGACCCTGGCGGGGCCTCGTAGGTGAAGGCCTCGGTCAGGCCCGAGCTCATGTTCAGGACATGGATGACGCGGATGGCGGCCTCGCGGTCCGTTTCCGCCTTGGACCAGCCCTTGCCGAGATAGTCCAGGACCGGCCGGTTCACATCGATCAGCCCCTTGTCGATGGCGATGGCGACAAGCATGGAGACCCAGCTCTTCTGCTGCGACGCGACGTCCTCCAGAAGCGCGCCCTCGGGCGTGGTCTCATAGGCAAAGGCCCTGAAGAGTGGGGTGTCCGGCGCCGGCCAGTTCCGTTCCACCAGGATTGTGCGATCCCGGACGGCCATGAAGCCGGTTGTGTGTTGCGACCTGGCGTAGGAGAGGGCCTCTTCCATGGCCTTGGCGACAGGCTCGGAGGAGCTCATGTCAGGCCCCGCGATTCCGGAAGAGGGCAGCGCCAAGGCGCCCAGACCTGCCGCGCGGGCCAGGACATTCCGGCGGGAGAGGGACAAGGGCATGATATTTCTCCTTCACGGTCATGGGAGACGAAGGGTCAGCGCCTGCCGGCGACCCGACGGCGGGCGGGGCCAGCCGCGGCCGGTTCGCGCATGCCGAGGCCACGCGCCAGCATCAGCCGGGCGACTTCGGCCTGCATGAAATAGAGGATCTGCCGGGCGCCTTCCGCCGCCTTGGCCGCATCGCGCTCGGCGAGGCCGGCCCGCATGGTCTCCCAATGATCGAAAGGCCCCCTCACGGTCGAGCTTTCGGCCAGCCCCACATAGGACCAGTGCCATCGGGTCTTGCGCCGCACCGCCTCGATCATCTTTTGCGCGTCGAGGCTGGCCGTGCTCGCCATGAGACTGAAGATCACCTCGCTCTGGTGGATGAGATCCGCGGCGGTCGCACCGGTCTCCGAGGCGGCGAGCAAGGCATCGGATTTCTTCAGGATCTCCGCCATCAGAGCGGCTGAGGCGCGAATGCAGGCGAAGCGCGCGGCAACGCCGTAGAGACCCGCGCGAAGCTCATAGAGATCGAACACTTCCTGCAGCGTGGTTGCGGTGACGCTGGCGCCTCGATTGGGTTCGAGCATCACCAGGCCATCCTCCGCCAGGTTCGCCAGGGCCCGCCGCGCGATCGAACGGCCGACGCCGAATTCGGCGCAGAGGCGGGCCTCCCTCATCCACTCGCCCGCGGACCAAAGACCCTCCTGGATCTGGTGACGCAGACGTTCCGTCACCTCCGCCGCGGACGGTCCCGCGCCTCGACTCGGGCGTGGGGCGGGTGCGGCTTTATCCATCCGTGTCCTCGACTGCTCCGTATCCTCGAACGCCGAGGTCTCAGCGGCTGTCCGCGCCTCGCTGGGCGGAGGCTTGATTGCGACCATCCTGCGCGAAGGCGCACGCCGGAGCAAGCCGGCGTGTCGTTCATAGGGCGACAAATTGTCGTACAACTCAATTGACAAAGTCGCACGATTATTGGCAGCCTTGCCTCCAACCGGTCGAGTCAAACGCCGGGTTGGGGAGGAGTCCATGCGCCAGGGAATTGGCCGCGCGGTCGCAGCCGCGCTCGGTTTCGTCAGCATCACGCCCGCCGCTGCGTTCGCTCAGGTCACAGCGACGCCGCCGGCCGCCAGCGCGGCCCCCGCCGCACCAGCGGCCCCGTCCGCCAGCGGGTCGGACACCGCGGCCCTCCTGGGTGAGGTCGTGGTGACCGCGCGCAAGACGGAGGAGCAGCTGCGCGACATTCCCGCCACCGTCTCGGCGGTGAGTTCAGCCCAGATCATGGATGAGGGACCGCTCGTGGGGACCGGCGATCTTCTCCGCACAGTGCCTGGGGTGCGTTTCAACAATCTTGAGGCGCCCAATCTGAGCGAAATATCGATCAGGGGTTCAGGCACAGAGCGGGCGACGGGCGCGGATTCCGCCGTCGGCCTGTTCGTCAACGGCGCCTATGTGGGCTCCTCGACCCTGGGCGGCCGCAACTTCATGAATATCGACTATTTCGATCTCGACCGGGTCGAAGTCCTGCAGGGGCCGCAAGGCGCGCTCTATGGCCGCAATTCCGAATATGGCGCCGTCAACATCGTGCTGGCCAAACCACAATTCGATAACTCGGGCTATGTGGATGACTCCTACACAGGCGGCCTGGAACGCAATCAGCTCGACGCCGTGGCCAACTACGCCCTGAGCGACGACGTCGCGGTGCGTTTCGGCGCGGAGGCCATCGGGCAGACCAAGGGCCTGCAGTTCAATCCCGATCAGAACACCTATTACGACACGGAGTCCGGCTGGATCGGGCGGGGGCAGATCCGCTATCGGCGCGGCCCGCTCGACGTCGATCTGCTGGTCGATGCGCAGGACATGACCCTGCCGGCCTTCGCCAATGTCTATAACCTGCCGCCGGGGGTGATCAGCACGATTC
This sequence comes from Pseudomonadota bacterium, assembly GCA_021808285.1. Lineage (GTDB taxonomy): Bacteria > Pseudomonadota > Alphaproteobacteria > Caulobacterales > Caulobacteraceae > Acaudatibacter. The sequence goes on from JAKBBV010000005.1 coordinate 46,709, forward strand.
CCAAGGGCTTTGTCGGCAACCGCTTCACCGTTCCCAGCGACGGGCTCAACAACACCGAGCAGAAAATGCAGCGGATCATGCTCGATGGCAGCCTGGATCTCGGCTGGGGCGAGCTGACCTCGACGACGATGGTGACGGCGTCACAATCGCTCCAGCATTACGGTTCATCGATCGACCTCGCCCAGGAGGCGTCGTTCCAGTCGCAAGGCGAGATCGGCGCCTATCCTCTGGCTGACACCGCGACGCGCTCCACCGACAGGACCTTCTATCAGGACCTTCACCTGGACGGAAAAGCCCTCGACGGCCATTTCAAGTGGCTGGCCGGGGCGGAGTTCCTGCTCCAGCACGATGACAACGGTGTGCAGAACACCACCAGCCCGTGCGCATTGAAGGTCGGCGCCGGGATCTGCGGCGGCACGCCCAGCGCGCCCATCTGCGACCTCGTCCTGAAGACCTCGTCGCCCTGTCCCGCAACCTATCCGCTCGCCTTCGGGGCGATCAGCAATACGCCCGAGAAGTTCGTCTCCAAATCGCTCTACGGTTCGGTGAGCTACACTCTCCAGCGCTTCACCCTGGACGGAGAGCTGCGGTACACGAACGATAACAAGACCGCGACCCAGTATGCCTACGCCCTCTATACCAACCTTCCCAGCGCAGCTCCGCAGGCCCACGCCTTCAGCGCTGGCAACCTGAGCTACAGCGCCACTCTCAGCTACAAGCTGCCCGGTGACTGGGACGATCTGCTCTATGCCAAGACCGGAAGCGGCTATCGCGCCGGGGGAATCAACGGCGGCATCGCTAATCCCAACGCGCCGACGCCCTTTCAGCCCACCTATGGCGATGAAATCACGACCAGCTACGAGATCGGCTTCAAGGGCGACCTGGGATCACACCTCTATGTGACGCTGGACGGCTATCTGTCGCACACCGACAACGCCATCGCGGTGATAAATGACGGCTGCACGGTCCTCAACGCCTGCGGCACGGCTCCGACGCAGTTCAACATCAACGGCGGCACGGTTCATGCCCGGGGCGTGGAGGCCGCCATCAATGGACGTTTCCGGATCCTCGATGGGACGCTGGAGGTCATGGTCAGCGGCGCCAACCAGCACGCCGACTATTCCAGCATTCCGAGCGGCTACTCAGGTCTGCCGATCCTCGGCTCTCTGGTCGCGCAGACGCCCACCTGGACCGACGCGGCCACGGTGAACTACAGTCATCCCATCACCCAGACGGTGGATGGCTTCTTCAACCTGACCTATAACGGTCAGAGCGGCGGCGCGCAGGACACGACCACGGCTCTCGCCCCGGAAATCAGTCTGTCCAGTTTCAGCGACGTGAGTCTGCGGACGGGCGCCAAGTGGCATAATCTGGAGCTGGCCCTGTTCATTCAGAACCTTACCAATGACACTGTCCAGCTGCTGAAGTTCGAACAGGGCGCCACGGTCTTTGCCGCGCGCTTCAACGAGCCCCGCACTTTCGGCGTTAACGCCGTCTTCCGCTGGTGAACGGCAAGGGCGATGGCGCAGCTGACATCCTCCCGCAGGACTTTCCTCGGCGTTGCCGGTCTGGCGGGGCTGGGGGCGGCCGCCCCCGCGCCTGGCTCTTCGGACGAGGCCGATCTTGGCGTGATTGAGGGGACTCTTGAGCGATACGCCGGATTTGGCGTCAAAGCCTCCGGTGGTCCCGGCGACCAGGCTTGCGGCGCCTGGCTTGAGGCTGAACTTGCGAGCCGAGGTTATGTCCCGCGCAGGCAGCTCTTTGAGGCGCCCTTTTTCGAGCCTCTCCAGGCGCGTCTGACCTGTGGCGACGCGGCCGCGACGCTTGTCCCGCAGGCCATCGTGGCCTTCACCGGGGCGGAGGGCCTCACTGCGCCCTTGAGGCTGGCGTCCGAACCCGGCGATCTTTCCGGAGCGATCGCGCTGATCGTCCTGCCCTACAGCCGCTGGATCACACTCCTTCAGCCGGAAATCGCGCAGTCCTTGACGGATGCGCGGCGCCGTGGCGCGGCTGCGGCGGTGATCGTGACGACGGGTCCGACCCGCGAAGCGGTGGCCCTGAACGTGTCCGCGGATGGCTCGGGCTTCGATCGCCCCACCGCGATCCTGGCGCCCAAGGATGCGGAGCCCTTCATCGCCGCGGCCAGGGCCGGCCGGACGGGAAACCTCATCCTCACAGGAAGGGGAGGGCGCAGAGGCGCCTTCAACCTGATCGCGCGACGCGACAGGGCGGCGCCCAAGACCCTCATCCTCTCAACCCCGCGATCTGGCTGGTTCAGTTGCGCGGCCGAGCGCGGCTCGGGCCTCGCCGTCTGGCTTTGGCTCGCCGAATGGCTCGCGACCGCCGAGGTGGATGTGAATGTGGAGCTGGTGGCGACGAGCGGACACGAATACCAGTTTCTGGGCGGCGAGCTCTATCTGGCGCAGGCCGCGCCTTCACCCGACCGCACGCGGCTCTGGGTGCATATCGGGGCCAGCGCGGCGGCCCGGGATTGGCAGGAGTTCGGGCCCCGGCTTCTGCCCCTGCCCAGCGCCGACGCCCAGCGCTTCCTCACGGCCACAGCCGACCTGCTCGAGTCGACCCGCCGCGCCTTCAAGGGCATCACGGGCCTGGAGGCGACCTACCTTGCCGACAAGGTCATGGCCGGCGGCGAACTGACCAATGTTCTGCACGCCGGTTATCGCTCGGCCATCGGCCTGTACGGCGTCCACCGCTATTTCCACACCCAGGACGACGACCTCCGCTGCGTCTCAGGCGACCTTGTCCTGCCCGTCGCGCGCGCGTTCCAGACCGCCATCCTTGCGGCGCTTTCCACCTCGTCAGAGGGCTGAGGAGCCGCTCTCCCCCGAGGCCACGCGCGCGGGCCGAGCCTGGGTGATGGGCGTTTCCGAAGGCGGATCGCGGGCCGCGCCCGACAATGATGCGCGCTCCGCCTGAGCTGTCGGGTGAAGGCGATGCCCGTCGGCTCGCGTTCCTCTGCCGGGGCGCAGCGACCTCAGGGCTCGCCGTCGAGGAGGACGAGACGGCTTGTGGTCGAGCGATGGCGTCGCGCGAACAGGTCCTGGGCCTCCGGGTCCGCCAGGAAGGCTCGCGCCGCGCCGGGCGATGGGAATTCCAGGATCACGAGGCGTTGGGGCGACCAGTCGCCCTCTATGACCAGGGGATCCGCCCCCTTGGAGGCGTAGCGTCCGCCGTGCTTGGCGATGAACGCCGGAATGGCCTGCACATAGGGCAGAAACGACGCGAGGTCGTTCACCGTCAGGTCGAGCACGAGATAGGCGGTCATTTCCGCAATTGACCCATCGCCGAGGTGAGGCTCCATTGCCCCTATGAAGGCCGTTTTCGACACCAAGCCAGGTTCGGGCTACGACGATCGCCAGAGCCACTATCAGTTCCCTAAACGCTATCTAGGGCTGGTCAAAGACGCGGTCGGGGACTGGGTGGTCCTGCGCCGCCCCCGCGCGGATGGCGGAAACCTCGCTTATTTCGCCGTGGCTCGGGTGGCCGCGCTTGAGCCGGATCCGAACGACCCTACGCTCACCTTCGCAAGGCTTGCCGACTATCTGGCCTTCGACGCCGGGGTCGGGTGGCGCCGCGAAGGCCGGTACGCGGAGCAGGCCTTACGGGACATGCCCGCGCAAGAGGTGGGGGTCTACCTTCGGGGCCGATCGGTGCGTCCACTCTCGGATGCGGATTTCGCCGCCATCGTCATTGCCGGACTGTCGCAAACCCTCGCGCCCGATAACGCCGTAAGACTGGGCCCCGGTGGCGTCGAGGAGTCGGCCACACCGTTCGATTTCGACCTCGTCCCCGGCGTCGATCACGTCCGCCGCATCGAACAGATGCTGGTGAACCGCAAAATCCGCGACGCCAATTTCCGTCGCCATATCTGCGAGGCCTATGACGACCGCTGCGCTGTCACCGGCCTTCGGATCATCAATGGCGGCGGCCGCTCGGAGGTCCAGGCCGCCCATATCTGGGGGGTTGGCGAGGGCGGCCCCGATGTCGTGCAAAACGGGATTGCCTTATCGGGAACGGTCCATTGGCTGTTCGATCGTCACCTGATCTCGCTGACCGACGACCACCGGCTGCTCGTGTCGCACAACAAGGTTCCCGCCGAGCTTCGCGCGCTCTTTGAGCGTCAACTGGATCGGATCCACCTGCCGAAGGACGAACGTCTCTGGCCGCACCTCGCCTATGTCGAGCGGCATCGCGAACGATTCATGGCCGCCTAGCGCAATCCCCCGGCCACTTGAGGGTCCAGTGGACCGGCAGGGCGTCTTCGGCCCTCGGCGTCTGCACGCGTGTCGGAGCCCGGCGGCGCCCGAGGCGGCGGCGGGCTTGGTCCGGGCGGCGCCTTGCAACTCTTCCCCGCGCCTTGGCGTTTAATCGTAAGGCGGCCTCCATCGAGGCCGGAACGTCTGTTGCGGAAAGGTCCTGGCCATGTCCCTTCGGAAACTCTTCATCATCGGATGCCTGCTCGCCGCCAGCGCCGTCGTGACGGCCTGCGCCAGCGACGACGATGACGGCGGCTACGGCTATCGTGGCGGCTACGGTTATCATGGCGGCTACGGTTATCATGGCGGGTACGGCGGTTATGGCTATGGCGGCGATCAGGGCCGCTACGGCGACGACGGCCCCCGGTAGATAACGGACCCCGGTAGATCACGGCCGGCGGAAGGCCCTCACGGGCGTTCTTCGCGCCTCGGAGGCCTGCCTCAATGACGCGATGTCCCCGGAACCCCGGAGTCCGATGCCGCGCGACTCACCGGCTAGCTAGAGCGCCGTCCGCACGCTCGCGGACATCGGGTGACAGTTCAGGCCGAAAAAGTCATGCGCGCGTCCTGAACCTGGAGCCGCCGATGACCCGCTTAGCCGCCAGCTTAAGCTGTTCTTCCGTCGCTGACTGATCGCCGAAGAAAACGCCCCGCTCGTCCAGGGTGCGGATGAAGAAAGGGAGGAAATGGCGCGCTCGGAGCGATTCGAACGCCCGACCCTCAGATTCGTAGTCTGATGCTCTATCCAGCTGAGCTACGAGCGCGCGCCGCCTGTCGGCGAAGGCGGAGGCTCTAGTCCGATCGGGCGGCGATTTCAAGCATCTGTCCGGGGCGCCAGTCCGGTCTTCGGTTACGGCGCGCAGCCCACCCGGTGGGGGGGCGCCCGTTGCGCCGGGAGAGGGGGGCGTATAGGCGGAAGGCTAAGGAAGAGAGCGGCGGTGCGGACGCAGGATGCTCGCCCAGGGAGATGAGACACAGATGACGGCATCGGTTCGGGCCCTTTCGGCCCTGGCGGCGAGCGCGGGCGCGGCGCTCGTCCTGGCGGGTTCGGCCGGCTGGGCGGCGCCGGCGGTCAAGGGTGAGGCGGTGAAGAGCGAGGCCGGCGCCAAGGCCGAAGCGCCCGCCGCGGCGGCGAGCGACAAGGCGGGGCTCCCGCCGTTTCCGGCCGACGCCTCGATCACCCAGGTCACCCATGTGGGGGGCAAGACGCTGTCCTACACGGCCACCGTGGGGTCGCTGCCGGTGCGCGACGCAGAGGGCAAGATGATCGCCCAGGTGGTGTTCACCGCCTATGTCCTCGATGGCCCGCGCGATCCGGCCCGGCCCGTGACCTTCGCCTTCAATGGCGGCCCAGGCGCGGCCTCGGTGTTCCTGAACATGGGCGCCATCGGGCCCAAGCGGATCCAGTTCGGGGCCCAGGGCGACGCCCCCTCCGATCCGGTGGCGCTGCACGACAATCCCGGCACCTGGCTCGACTTCACCGACCTCGTCTTCATCGACCCGGTGGGCACGGGCTATTCACGCTCGCTCGCGGGAAAGGAGGAGACCGACAAGACCTTCTTCACCATCAAGGGCGACATCGCCTACCTCTCGCGCATCGCCTATGACTGGCTGGCCAGGAACAACCGCATGGCCTCGCCCAAATATGTGGTTGGCGAGAGCTATGGCGGCTATCGCGCCCCGGCGATCGCCCATCATCTGCAGGCGGTGGAAGGCGTGGGGGTCAGCGGCGTGATCATGGTCTCGCCGGCCCTGGATGGACGCATGATCGGCGACCCGGACGCCTCGCCCATGGCCTGGGTCGAGACCCTGCCCTCCATGACCGCGGCCCATTACGAGCGCGAGGGCAAGACCCTGACTCCGGCCCTGATGGCCGATGTCGAAAACTACGCCCGCACCGACTACATCGACGATCTGCTGCGCGGGGTGAACGACAAGGCGGCCATGGACCGCATCGTCGCCAAGGTCACCGCCTATACCGGCCTCGACGAGACCGATGTGCGCCAGATGGGCGGGCGGATCGAGAGCCGCGCCTTCCTGCGCATGCTCTATCGCGACCAGGGACGTCTGGGCAGCTGGTACGACTCCAATGTCACCGCCTATGACCCCTATCCCTACGCGCCTCAGGACCGGGCGGGCGATCCGATCCTCGTGGGCATTCTGGCTCCCACCACCTCGGCCATGGTCGACTGGGTCGGCCGCGTCGTCGGCTGGAAGCTCGACGCCCACTATGAGGCCCTCAATCCTGAGGTGAACCGCCGCTGGGAGAAGAACTGGTTTACCGACATCGAGTCGGCCTCCGACCTGCGCCAGGCCCTGGCGGTGGATCCAAAGATGAAGGCCCTGATCGTGCATGGCTATGACGATCTGTCCTGCCCCTATTTCGAGTCCGAGATGACGGTGGCCCAGATCCCGGTCATGGGCCCGCCCGACCGGCTTCAGGTGAAGGTCTATCCCGGCGGCCACATGTTCTATTCGCGCCCGGCCAGCCAGGCGGCCCTTCGCCGCGACGTCATGGCGCTCTACGGGGTGAGCGGGGGCTGACTCTCCGCCAGAGGGGCCAGAGCCGCCATCCTGGCGAGGGCCTGACGCACCCCTGTCAGAGGCCCCTCCCAGTCGCCGCGCGTGCTCTGGCGAAAGATGCGCAGGGTGTTGGGGTACCAGTCGCTGTGCGCCTCATCGCCGGCCCAGCGCCAGCAATGGGCCCTGCGATCCAGCATCCAGGCCGGCCTCCCGAGCGCCCCGGCCAGATGGATAAGGGCGGAATCGACCCCGATCACCAGGTCCAGCCCGGCGATGATCCTCGCCGTGTCCAGCAGATCGGCGGGTGGGGACGCGGCGCCTGCGGCGAAGGGATCGGCCCAGTTCCGCACGCGCGCCCTCTCGTCCAGCCCGGCCGGCCGGCGGTCGCGCTGCAGGATCGTCCAGGCGACGCGGCCCTCCAGTTCCGGCGCCTCCAGGAGGGGCAGGACTTGATCCAGCTCCAGCGACCTCGCCGCATCCATGCGGCTGACCAGACGCGGCAGAGTCTTGAGTTCCCCAGCCCAGAACAGGCCCACGCGCAGGGGGGCGCCGGGCCCGGGTGAGTCAGAAGTCTCGACCTCCGACGGCTGGGGCAGCCGGATATAGGGCAGGCCGTGGGGCAGCAGCTCGCTGCGCCGATCCGGGGTCAGGCCGTGAAGGCCAGGGAGGCTCATGACCGAGGCCCATGCCTCGATGTCTTGGGGCAGGGCGTCGAGCGCGACCACCTCGTCCACCCCGTCGGCCAGGCTCAGGAGGCGCCGCAGCGGCTCCGCCGCCCCCAGCACGATCCGACCCGCGCCGCGCCCCTTCAGCCACGGGGCGTAGCGCACGAACTGGATGACATCGCCCAGGCCCTGCTCGCCGACTAGCAGGAACGTCCCCCCGTTCAGCGGCCCGCCGTCCCAGATCGGCGCGTGCATGTTCCCCGACAGGCGGATGGCGCTGACCCGATGGGAGTAAAAAGGCCAGGCCTCGGCCCACTTTCCGGCGTGCAGCAGAGCGTCGCCCAGGTCGCGCAGGGCCCGAACCTCTCCGGGGTGGGCCGCCAGGGCCCGGCGGCAGACGGCTTCGGCCAGGTCGGGCCGGTCCTGCTCCAGGTGCGCCTTGCCGAGGTTCAGCAAGGCGTCGAGGCCGTCAGGCTGAAGGGCTGCCGCACGCTCCAGGACCTGCTGCGCCACCGCGAGGTCGTCGCGGACGATGGCGAAGGCGCCCAAATTGGCGAGAGCCTGGGCATCGTCGGGGCGACGGGCCAACACCCGCGCATTGGCCTCCTCCGCCTCCTCCAGCCGATCCTGGCGCGCCAGGGCGCTGGTCATGAGACCCCAGAGGCGGTCGTCATCCGGCGCCAACTCCAGAGCCCGCCCCAGGCTCGCCTCGGCGCCGGGCGCATCGCCCGCGGCCAGGAGGATCTCGCCCAGATTGCCCAGGACATAGGGGTGTTCGAGCCGCGCCGCCGCGGCCCCGGCAAGGTTCAACGCACGGTCAAGCCGGCCGGCCTCCATCTCGATGATCGCCAGAAGATTGAGCGCGTCCACATGGCCGGGATCGGCCGCGAGCAGGCGCTCATAGCCCCGCGCCGCGTCCTCCGCCCGCCCGGCGTTGTGGGCGGCCATGGCGGCCTGAAGCTCGGCGTCGGGGTCGAAGGCGGCGTCCGTCACGGCGCCGGATCATCCGCCTCCCGTCGGGTTCCGCAAGACTGGGCGTCGAGAAACGCGCCCCGCCTCAGGCCGCGATCTTCGCCGCCAGCTTCGCCGCCAGCTCGCCCTGGTGCCGGGCGCCGGCAAGTTCGATCTCGCTCGGCTGGCGCGAGCCATCTCCGCCGGCGATGGTGGTAGCGCCATAGGGGCTGCCGCCCACGACTTCACTCAGGGTCATCTGCCCCTGGTGGCTGTAGGGCAGGCCGACGATCACCATGCCGAAATGCAGGAGGTTGGAGATCATTGAGAACAGGGTGTTCTCATTGCCCCCGTGCTGGGTCGCGCTGGAGGTGAAAGCGCCGCCCACCTTGCCGTTGAGGGCGCCGCGCGCCCACAGGCCCCCGGCCTGATCGAGGAAGGCGGCCATCTGCGAGGCCATGCGGCCGAAGCGGGTCGGGGCGCCGATGAGGATGGCGTCGTAATCCGCCAGCTCCTCGACCTTGGCCACCGGGGCGTCCTGCTCCAGCTTGAAATGGGCGGCCTGGGCCACCTCCTGCGGTGCAGTCTCGGGCACGCGCTTGAGGTCCACCTGCGCGCCGGCAGCCCTCGCTCCTTCGGCCACGGCCTTGGCCATGGCTTCGATATGTCCATAGGACGAATAGTAGAGCACCAGAACCTTGGCCATCGTGCCTCTCCTCAAGTCTGAGCCCGCCCGTCTCGGGCGCAAACCTCATATGGCGCGCCGGAATCGCCTTGAAAACCCATCGAGAACCGGGTCTTTTTGTTCAAATAAATTGAACAAATGGAGCCTCGTTCTGCCTAGACCTTCGGAGTTCCGTACTGCGCCGAGCTTGGACCAGCTGGCCGTCTTCCTGGCCGTGGTCGAGGCGGGAGGGTTCGGCGCAGCCGCCCGGCGTCTGGGCCGCGCGGTCTCGGTCGTCAGCTATCAGATCGAGGGTTTGGAGCGGCGCCTGGGCCTCACCCTCTTCGCCCGCGGCGGAGCCCGACGTCCGGCGCTCACGCCCGCCGGCGCCGCCCTCGCCGCCGAGGCGCGCCAGATCGTTCAGGGACTGGACGCCCTGCTCGGCCGCGCCCAGGGCCTCAAGGATGGGCTGGAAGCCGAAGTGACCCTGGCCGTCGACCTTCTGCTCCCGCCGGAGCGCCTGGCCGAGGCGGCGCGCGCCTTTCAGGACGCCTTTCCCACGGTGCGCCTGCGCCTGATGGTGGAGGGCTTTGGGGCGGTGACGCGCCTGGTGGCTGAGCGGGAGGCGACGCTGGGGGTCTGTGGCGCCCAGGGCGAGATCCTTCCCGGCCTGGTGCGGGCGCCGGCCGGACATGTGGACCTGATTCCCGCGGCCGCGCCCGACCATCCCCTGGCTGGTCGGATCCCCTTGCGCGCCGGAGAGGCGCAAGACCATCTGCAGATCGTTGTCAGCGACCGATCGCGCCTTAGCGAGGGCCGGGATTTCGGGGTCCTGGCGCACGAAACCTGGCGCGTCGCCGATCTCTCCACCAAACGGGCCCTGCTGCTGGCGGGGGTCGGATGGGGGAGCCTGCCCGAGCCCATGATCGCCGAGGATCTCGTCGCCGGGCGCCTGGTCCGGCTCGATCCGCCGGAGCTGGGGCCTGTGGCCTATCCGTTCATGGTCGTCCGCCGAGCCGACATCCCACCAGGCCCCGCCGGCCAGTGGCTCGCGGGGCGCTTTGCCGGGACGGTGGGTTGAACGCAAGACGGCCGAGTCTGCCCGGGGTTGGCCGATAGACGAAGGTGAGGGACAAGGCCTCATGATTGCCGCATGCGCCCGCATCGCACCTCGGCTCGCCCGTTCCGGCGAGACCCGCTGTTGATGCGGCGACGCTCGCTCCTGGCCGGCCTTGGCGCGGCGGCGGCGGGGATCTCCCTGGGAGGGCTCGACGGCTGCGAGGCGCCCGTGGGGCGGGGGCGCAATGGCGAGGAGGCCCGTCTCAACCTCTACAACTGGGATACCTATGTCGGGGCCACGACCCTGCGGGACTTCAGGGCGGCTACGGGCGTGGCCGTGAAGATGAGCCTTTACGCCACCAATGACGAGCTGTTCGCCCGCCTGGCCGACGGCAATCCCGGCTTTGACGTGATCGTGCCCTCGAACGAATATGTCACCCGCCTGCGTCTCGCCGGGCTACTCCAGCCGCTCGACCTGGAGACGATCCCGAACCGGGTGAATATCCTGCCGACCTTCCAGAATCCCGCCTTCGATCCCGGCCGTCGCTGGTCCATGCCCTATACCTGGCTGGTCCTGGGCCTGGGCTATCGCAAGTCGCGCATCGCCGGAGTTCCCGACAGCTGGAAATGGGTGTTCGACAGCGATCGCTATGCGGGGCGGATCGGCGTCTTTTCCGAGGCGGACGATCTGGTGCGCCTGGGGGCCATGTACCTGGGTCACGCGCCGCGAGACCTTCCCACGCCAGTGATCGATCAGGTGGCGGCGATGCTCATCCACCAGAAGCCCGCCATCAAAGTTTTCCATCACGACGAGGGCCAGGACCTGCTGCTGGCGGGGGATATCGATATTGTGATGGAGTATAATGGCGACATCGCCCAGGTCATGGCCGAGGATCCGGATCTCGACTTCGTCATCCCGCGGGAGGGCAGCCTGCTGGATTCCGATTGTCTCGCCATTCCGACCGGGGCCCCGCGGCCGGACAACGCCCACGCCTTCATCAATTTTGTCCTCGGCGCCAAGGCGGGGGCGGAGATCGCCCAGACCATCCGCTATCCGACCCCCAACGGCGCGGCTCTTGAACTCATGGACGCCGCCTATCGCGACAATCCGGTGATCTTCCCTCCGCCCGCCGTCCTGGCGCGTTGCCAGTATGGCGAGTTCGAGGGGCTGGCCCGCTCGCGTCTCTACGACGAGACCCTGACGCGGATTCTGGTCTCGTGAGCGCCGCCGAGAGCTTCGTTGCGGAGAGCCCGGCGCGCCGGCCCCGCCTGTTCGTTGCGCTGGGCCTGCCGCCAATGGCCTGGCTGGCCGTATTTTTTCTGGTTCCCATGGCTCTGCCGAGCGCCTTGAGCTTTGGCCAGAATGTCACCCTGACCCGGATTGCGGTGACCGGGAGCCTGGCCAACTATGCCCATACCCTGCAGCCGCTCTATCTGCGCATCCTCGCCAAGTCCCTGGCCATCGCGGCGGCGACGACGCTCGTCTGCGTTCTCGCGGGCTTTCCCACGGCGCTGGCCATCGCCTTCGCGCCGGCGAGGCGCAAGCCCTGGCTGTTGGCGCTCATCATGCTGCCGTTCTGGACCAACCTCCTGGTGCGGACCTTCGCCCTTATGGCCGTGCTGCGTCCCGAGGGTTATCTGAACAAGGGGCTTGGGGTCCTCTGGCGCCTGATCCGCGCTCCGGCCGCTGCGCTCGGCTTCGCCGCGCCGCCGTTCCACCCCCTGGCCTTGATGAACACCGACGTCGCCGTCCTCATCGGCCTCGTCTATGTCAATCTGCCCTTCATGGTTCTGCCCCTCTATGCGGCGCTAGAGCGGATGGACCGGGGCCTGATCGAGGCGGCGCAGGACCTGGGGGCGCCCGCTCCGCGCGTCTTCGCCCGGGTCATCCTGCCCCTGGCCATGCCGGGCGTCGCCTCGGGCGTGATCCTCACCCTGATCCCGGCTCTGGGCAGCTATCTGACTCCCGATCTCCTGGGCGGACCCTCCAGTTTGATGATCGCCAATGTCATCGAGCGCCAGTTCCATGCCGCGGACGACTGGCCCTTCGGCGCGGCGCTCTCCTTCGTCCTGATCCTCCTGACCTTCGTCGCCCTGGCGGCGCGCGGCGCGATGCAGAGCCGACGCTCATGAGGGCCGCCCGTCTCGTTTCGGCCCTGTGGCTGGTCGTCGTGGCCGTCTTCCTCTATGCGCCGCTGGCCGTCCTTGTGGCCTTCAGCTTCAATGACAGCCGCCGTGACATCGTCTGGCGAGGCTTCACCCTGAAATACTACGCCCAGGCGCTGGGCGACGCCGACCTCATCGCCGCCTTCGTCAACTCCCTGACCATCGCTCTCGCCTCCACCCTGGCCAGTCTCATACTGGGGACCCTGGCGGCGTTCTGGCTCTGGCGGTTCCGCTTCAAGGGACGGGCGGTGGCGGAGGCGGCCCTCGCCCTGCCCATCGCCGCGCCGGAGATCTGCATGGGCGTGGCCATGATGATGTTCTTCGGCCGTGTCCTCCCCTGGCCTGCCGAGGCGCCCTGGCCGCTCAATCTGGGCGCCATCGCCCTGTCGCACATCACCTTCGCCTTCAGTTTCGTGGCGGTGGTGGTGCGTGCGCGGCTAGGGAGCTTCGATTCCGACCTGGAGGCGGTGGCGCGCGATCTTGGCGCCACGACCTGGCGGGTCTTCCGCGAGATCCTCATGCCGCACCTCACCCCTGCGCTTGTGGCCGGAGGCCTTTTGGCCTTCACCCTCAGCCTGGACGACTTCGTCATCACCTTCTTCACCTCGGGACCCGATACGGTGACGTTTCCGGTCAAGGTCTATTCCATGGTCCGCTTCGCGGTGTCGCCAGAGATCAACGCCGCCTCCACCGTGCTCATGGCGCTCACCCTCCTGCTCACCGCGCTCGCCCTGCGCGTGCAGGGAGCCTCCGCACGCCTGGTGGGAGCCGTGGGGGCATGAGCGAGGTCCCGCTCATCGCTCTGGAGGGCGCGTCGAAGCGCTTTGGCGCCGTCGCGGCGGTGAATGGCGTCGATCTGGGCATCGCCCAGGGTGAGATCTTCGGCCTTCTGGGACCCTCGGGCTGCGGCAAGACCACGCTTCTTCGCCTGCTGGCTGGGTTCGAGACCCCGGATTCGGGACGCATTCTCCTGGACGGGGCCGACCTCGTGGCCGTGCCGCCCCATCGCCGGCCCCTGAACATGGTGTTTCAGTCCTATGCCGTCTTCCCGCATATGAGCGTCGGTGACAATGTCGCCTTCGGCCTGCGCATGGAGGGGATCGGCGCGGCGGAACGGCGGCGGCGGGTCGCCGAGGCCCTGGCCCTGGTCAAGCTGGACGGACTGGACGGACGTCGTCCGCACCAGCTCTCCGGCGGTCAGCGCCAGCGCGTGGCCCTGGCCCGGGCGCTGGTCAAACGCCCCCGGGTCCTGCTGCTGGACGAACCGCTTTCGGCTCTGGACGCCAAGCTGCGCGAGGCCATGCGCGAGGAACTCGCGCGGCTGCAAAAGGCGGTCGGGATCACCTTCGTCTTCGTGACTCACGACCAGGAGGAGGCTCTGGCCCTCTCCACGCGCTGCGCGGTCATGTGCGAAGGGCGGCTGGAGCAGGTTGCCGCTCCCGCCGAGCTCTACGAGGCCCCGGCGAGCCGCTTCGTGGCCGACTTCATCGGCGCCGCCAATCTCCTGCCTGGGCGGGTCGCGGGCGGCCGCTTCACGGCCCGGGACCTTCCGCTGAGCGCGCCGGCGGGCGCCGGCGAAGCCGATCCGGCCTGGCTTTGCCTGCGTCCTGAGGCCTTGCGTCCGGGCCTGCCGGGGTCGGGGCGCCTGGATGGCCGCGTGAGCCGGGTCATCTATCTGGGCGGGCAGCTTGTTCTGGAGGTCGCGGTGGGCGAGGACATCGTGCTCAAGGCGCGCGTCGCTTCGGCGGGCGCAGCCTGGAGCGAGGGCGCGGTGATCTCGCTCGACTGGGCGAAGACGGCGGAAAGGGTGTTGCGGCGATGAGCGGGACGATGCGACCTTTGATCGGCATCATCGCCTGCCATGTGCGCGCCGGCGCCGAGACCGCGCAGTCGGTAATCGATCGTTATGCCCAGGCGGCCATGCGCTTCGCCGACGCCGCTGCGGTTATCGTGCCCTCCGCTCCCGACGACCTCGATCCGCGCGAGGTCGCCGCGCGCCTGGACGGCCTGATGCTCACCGGCAGTCCTTCCAACGTCGATCCGCGCCGCTATGGCGAGGCCTTCGACCCCGACCACGGCCCGTATGACGCCGACCGGGACGCCACGGCCTTGGGGCTCATCGCCGCGATGATCGATCGGGGCCGGCCGGTCCTTGGGGTCTGCCGCGGCTTTCAGGAGGTCAATGTGGCGTTTGGCGGGACGCTCGACCGGCGCGTCAGCTCGCGGCCAGGGCGGCTCAAGCATCACGCTCCGCCGGGCGCCGATCTGGACGCCCAGTTCAGCTTCGGCCACGAGGTCCATCTGACGCCGGGCGGCGTTCTGGCTAAGGCCTATGGACGTGAGACTCTGGCGGTGAATTCCGTGCATTTTCAGGGCGTGGAGCGGCTGGGCGAGGGGCTCACGGTGGAGGCGACGGCGCCCGACGGTGTCGTCGAGGCGGTCTTCGCCGCGCCCAACGGGGCCCAGGTCCTGGCCGTCCAGTGGCATCCCGAATGGCGCCCGGACCTGCACCCGATCTCCCAAACCCTGTTCGCGCTGTTCGGTCGCGCCCTTCGTGGCGAGCCGCTGGCGAGGTGAGGCGGCCTGTCGCCGTCGCCCGTCGACCGTAGGGACCCTTCGAGGCGGTTCGCGGAGCCCCTATCGACGAAAGCGCGGAGGTTCCGCGACGCCGTCCTGGCCGGATTGCCGCCGCCGCCGCCTTCCGGTAGACAGCCTCCCTTCCGGTCGCCATGGCCCTAATAGTGTGAACCCCAGCGCCTCCATGTCTGAAACGACACAAACGCCCGACGCCTCCATCAGTGGGGCGGCCTTGTTCTATTCGCGGCCAGAGCCCCTGAACGCCCAGATGCACAGCAAGATCGGGCTCCGTAGGGTCGACAAGCCCTTCGTCTTCGCCGCCGGCAGTCAGGCCGTCCCGCTGACGGTGGGTGAGTTCGTCCCCGCCTCTTTGAGCTTTCCGATCATCTTCGCGGGCGAGAAAAAGCAACCGGTGGGCGTCATGGGTGTGCTCGCCAACGCCAACATGTTCATCAAGGAAGACGGTTTCTTCGAGCCGGGCTCCTATGTCCCCGCCTATATTCGGCGCTATCCCTTCGTTCTGGCCGCGAACGCCTCGCGCGAGAGCATGGTGGTGTGCATTGATCGCGACGCGTCGATGCTGGGCGATCTTCCCGACCTTCCCTTCTTTGACGCCAAGGGCGAGGCGACGGAGTACACCAAGGGCTGCATCCAGTTCTGTAACGACTATGAGATCGAAATCCGCCGGACCGAGTCCTTTGTCGAGCTGCTCGAGTCTCTGGACCTGTTTGAGACGCGGCGTTCAACCTACAAGCCCATGACGGCCGAAGGGGTCGAAGGGCCGGAACAGATCCTCGCTGAGTTCTGGGGCGTGTCGGAAGACAAGCTGAAGGCGCTGCCTGACGCCAAGCTGCGCGAACTGATGGATAATGGCGCGCTGAAACAGATTTACGCGCATCTTCATTCCATCGGTCAGTTCGACAACCTGCTGTCTGTCGCCCTGCTCCGCCAGAACCAGGGCGTGACGGTTCGCCAATAGGCCGTCGCGGCGGGGCTACTTGAGCGACCGTCGAACTAAGGTAGGCGTCACGGATGTCCCCACGCACTGTGGACTGACGCCGTCATACTCCCTCTGGATGCGCCTATTGGCCCCCCGGACAGCTCCCACCCGGCGGACGGCGTTCTAGGAGCCAAGGGTCCGCCGCTGCGGAGGCCGGGCGGAACTGCGTCTCAGCGGTCGACTGACCCGTTCAGCGTGCGAAGACGCTGCGCGTCAGACAGGAGAACACCAGCCGGCCGGCGCCGTCGAGAAGGTCGTGCTGGGCGATGACGATGCCCTTGCCCTCGCCGACGGGATCCTTGCCCATCACCGTCACCCGGGCGCGCAGGGTCTCGCCCGCGGGGGGATTGCGCGCCCACCTCAGGGCATCCACACCCAGTCGCTTGGACTGCGGCCAGGCTTGATCCGCCTCGGACTCAAGCCGCGACCAGATGCTGAAAACCATGGCGTCCGGCGCGCCGTCGGCGGGGTCCCAGCCCGGCGCGAAGGCGGTCACGAAGGCGACCAGCTCGCGCTCAGAGACGACCATGGCGCCAAGGTGAGCCACGCGCCCGATCTCGATCTCATCAAATCCCCCGGGCATGTTTCCGCCTGTCCTCGTTGCGTGGGTCCTCGCGACATCAGGAAGAGCCTTGGGCCTAAAATCAAGCGCGGCGGGCGCACTTCTGACAGAAGCGGAACCGTCCGGGCGAGACTGGACGGGGCGCGGATGTTCCCGCCGACGCGCGCCGTGGCGGCTCAGGGCCCAAGCGCGGTCGGCGTGACGGTGAGGGAGGCGTTGCAAGCCCTGCGAGAGGCGTTAGTCTTGTCAGACCATGACGGTTTGCGCACGCCTTAGAGTTTAGCGGCGGGCGCGGGGCGAAAGCCTGGCGCGCCCTGAGGCTTCACCCTCCACCCCGGGACTCCCGTGGTGGAACGCGATGTGTCGCGCCAGCGCCTTCAGGCGTGGCCTCCAAGGTCGTTCAGGATGCCCTTCCGCTCAACTGCGCCGAAGCCCGGCGCTTATCTGGCGTTCATTTGTCTGAGCTTGAGTCTCGATTCCCTCGCTCAATCGATCTCGTTTCCATTCCTGCCCCGTCTCGCCCAGAGTCTTGTCGGGGGGGATCCCGTTGCCGGGGCGGGCTGGGTCGGATGGCTCGAGGTGGGATGGGCCTTGCCCCAGCTCCTGGCCGCGCCCCTGCTCGGGGCTCTTTCCGACCGGTATGGCCGACGTCCGGTTATCGTCGCCTCATTGTTCGGGGTCAGCGTTGAACTCCTCCTCAACGCCCTGGCGCCCGACATCGGATGGCTGCTCGTGGGGCGAATGCTGTGCGGAATGACATGCGGCGCCCAGGCCGCTTCGTTCGCCTATGTTGCGGACGTGACAGATTCGGTGGAGCGCGCTCAGGCCTATGCCCTGGCGGGCGCAGCCCTGTGGGCCGGGGTGATCGTCGGCCCCGCGATCGGCGGGCTTCTCGCCCAGGTCGACCTTCGGACGCCCTTCTGGGCGGCGGCGGTGGTTGCGCTCCTGGCGGCCGCCTATGGCGTTATCGCCCTGCCTGAATCCCTGGCCTTACCGTCCCGGGCGCCGCTTCGTTGGCGCTCCGCAACCCCGCTTGGGGCGATGCGCCTCGTGTTCGGGACGCCAAGCCTTGCCTGTCTCGGCGGCGCCTTCCTGCTGAGCGCCCTGGCCTTCCAGGGCAAGGACAACATGCTCGCGCTCTACACCGCCTACCGGTACCATTGGACATCCTTGGACCTTGGTCTGTTCGTCACCGTCCTCGCCAGTGGCGGGCTGGTCGTCCAGGCTTATCTGGCCAGACGGGTTGTCGCCGCAATGGGTGAGACATCCGCCGTCCTCGCCGGACTTTGCCTGCAGGCCCTAGGGATGGCCGTGATGGGGGCGGCGTCGACCGGAGAGGCGTTCGGCCTCGCCAATGTCCCGGCGGTGCTGGGCGCCCTTGCCGACCCCGCGCTTCGCGCTCTGATGTCGCAGGGCGCACCGGCCAGCGAGCAGGGCCGGTTGCAGGGCGGACTGGCGACGATCACGAGCGCCTCGGGAGTCATCGCGCCGGTCGCCTTCACGCAGATTTTCGCCTGGTCGATCGGACAGCATGGGGCGAGGTGGGCAGGACTGACCCTCTTCATCGGGGCCATTCTCAGCACCCTCGCCCTTGGCTTCGTTATTCTGGAAAAGCACCGGCGGGGCGGCTGGGGTCGGCGCCTTCGACCCCGGCATCCCATTCAGCCGCAGGGGTCTCGCCCCAAACTCCATAACGACCGATGAGGCTCGAATGGCAGGGCTGCAATAGGCGCCTTACGGCTGGGCCCAAGGCGTCCGGGTCTCGGCTGAATTCCAGCCGCTGGCGGCCTTTTGGCGATCCCATGCGCCGATCTGAGCGTGGACCGACTGCGGTGACGAGCGCCGGACTCCCGGGGGGTTAATTTCCCCGGCGCGCGGCGCTAAGGAGAGGGGCGCGGGGCGTCATGTCCCCCGGCCTCAAACCTCAAGGACCTGCCCATGCACGGCCGCGTCAACTCCCTAGACGCTTTCTGGATGCCCTTCTCCAACAACCGGGCCTTCAAGGAGCATCCGCGCCTCTTCGTCGGGGCCAAGGATATGCACTATGTCACCCCCGACGGGCGTCAGGTGATCGACGGCACCTCGGGTCTTTGGTGCGTCAATGCTGGACACTGCCGCGCTCCCATCGTCGAGGCGATCCAGCGCCAGGCGGCGGAGATGGACTTCGGACCTAGCTTCCACCTTGGCCATCCCAAGGCGTTCGAGCTGGCGCGGCGTGTGGCCGATCTCTTCCCTGAGGGGATCGATCACGTCTTCTTCTGCAATTCCGGCTCCGAGGCGGTGGACAGCGCGCTCAAGATCGCCCTCGCCTATCAGAGGGCCATCGGCCAGGGCCAGCGCACGCGCCTGATCGGCCGCGAGCGCGGCTATCACGGGGTGGGCTTCGGCGGTGTCTCGGTGGGCGGCATGGTCGCCAACCGCCGTCACTGGGGCCCGCTGCTGCCCGGCGTCGATCATCTGTGCCACACCCACGATCCGGCCAGCGGGACCTTCGTGCGCGGCCAGAGGGAGTCCGGGGCGGATCTCGCGGACGATCTGGAGCGTCTGGTGGGCCTGCACGGCGACACCATCGCCGCGGTGATCGTCGAGCCCATGGCCGGGTCCACCGGTGTGCTCGTTCCGCCCAAGGGCTATCTTGAGCGCCTGCGTGCGATCACCTCCAAGCACGGCATTCTCCTGATCTTCGACGAGGTCATCACCGGATTTGGGCGTCTTGGAGCCCCCACGGCCTCCGCCTATTTCGGCGTCACGCCCGATCTCATCACCTGCGCCAAGGGGCTGACCAACGCCGCCGTTCCCATGGGCGGAGTGGGGGTCAAGGGCGAGGTCCATGACGCCATCCTCGAAGCCGCGCCCCCCGGCATCGACCTCTTCCACGGCTATACCTACAGCGGCCATCCCCTGGCCTCGGCCGCCGGCTTGGCGACCCTGGACGTCTATGAGTCCGAGGGGCTGTTTGACCGCGCCAGGACCCACAGCCGACCCTTTGAGGATCTGGTGCACGGGCTCAAGGGCCTGCCCCATGTCATCGACATCCGCAACCTTGGTCTGGTCGCCGGAATCGAACTGGAGCCGCGCCCTGGCGCACCAGGCGCCCGGGCCATGGAGGCCTTCCAGAAGGCCTATGACACCGGCCTGTTGCTGCGCGTCACCGGCGACATCATCGCTCTCTCGCCGCCGCTGATCGCCGAACCGTCCCACCTCACCGAGATCGTCGAACGACTCGCGGACGTGCTCAGGACCGTGGCTTAAGGAGCGCTGGGGTCGCTCGAGAGCCGGCTGTGCGGGGGCTTGAGCCTCCGTGGCCTCTCTCGGGCGCATTGGCGTCGGGGGGGATGCACAGGGGCGGCTCGGCGAGGTGGGAGCGAGCGGCGTCTCAGGGACTGAGCAAACTCACGCGCCGGTTTGGATAATCCACGGTCAGGACCAGCGATCTGAAGGCGTTCCCGCCAAGGGATCCCACGACGGGCTGATCGGTCATCGACGACATGAACCGCGCATAGGCCGCGTCAGGACGGCGGGTGAACCAGACCGGGCCGACGTCGATGCCGGCGATGAGGACGTGCGCGACCCTGATCATGTCGGCGCCGGTGGCGACCTGCGCCGCCCGGATCACCGGCCAGTCCGGGTGAGCGGCGCGCCAGGACTCGAAAATGGAGCTGGAGATCATGCTGGTCGCGCGCATGCGTTCCTGCCCGTTTCCCAAGGCGCGTGCGGCGGCGGGCGTCAGAAAGGTCTCGGCTCCGGTGTCGAGCAGGAACGACGTTCTTCGGCCGTCGATCTGGGCCTCCAGGCGGGGGAAGTGCGTCGTCTCGCGGCCCTTGGCGTCGGTCTGGAATCCAAGGCCTAGAACATGGGCGCCGCGCGGAGGTCGCCACGAAGCCGGTTCGAGACCCAGAGTCCGTCTGGAATAATTCCAGGTCCAGATATGGCCGGCGAACCACGGCGCCCCGACGATGCCGTCTCCCTGACTGGGCCACGCCGGGATTTCCGCCACACGGTCGACGATCACGGCCGGCGCCGGCAAGGGCGGCGAAGGCGCCTCGATCCGAGGGGGAGCCGCGGTCCGCGCCTCGGGCCCAAGGTGGGATCTGACCTCGGGATCGGTGGCGGGCGAAATGCGCAAACCGATCCGCCGCGCCGCCGACGTCGATAGGATGAGGCCGCCGCCGCCCGTGTCCGTATAGAGCTGCAGAGGGGCGCCTCCCGCCGTTCTGAGTTGGACATAGACGGTGTCGCCCTCGAAACGCGCCGGCAGGAGTGCGGCGGTGGGGGCGGGGCCCGCGATGACCACGGCGGCCCCAGATGCGGCCCAGGCGGCGAGTCCCAACAGCGCGCCAATACGAGGCGCGGCGACGATCACTGACCCAAGGCCCGCTTGGCGAAGGCGAGCGCGCTCTTGTAATCGGCCTTGCCATTGGGCGCGCGCAGGTTGACCTCGCCCGTGAGGATGCGTTTGGGGGACTTGTAGGCCGCCAGGCTCTGGCGGACATGGGCGATCAGCGCCGCCTCGTCGAGCCTGGCCCCCTGACGCAAGACCACCACGCCGGTGACCGACTGGCCCCATTTGGGATCTGGCAGGCCGACCACCAAAGCATCCTCCACATCGTCGTGACGCTTGAGCACCTCCTCGACCTCCTCGGGGAAGACTTTCTCGCCAGCGGTGTTGATGCAGGCATTGCCGCGACCAAGGAGAGTCAGGGTCCCGTCGGCCTCGACCACGCACCAGTCGCCCGGGATCGAATAACGGACGCCGTCGATGACGCGGAATGTCCGGGCGGTCTTTTCCGGGTCCTTGTAATAGCCCACAGGGCCGGGAGGACCGACAGCCACCAGGCCGCGCTTGCCCGAGCCCGGAGCCACCGGCTGATCGTCCTCGTCGAACACCCGCGCCCGCTCGCCCAGAGCGAACTTGGCGGTGGAGACCTCGCCGGCCGCGGTCATCATCGAGCTTCCCAGGCCGAGCGCCTCGGAGGAGGAGAAGGCGTCGATCATTACCGCCTTGGGCATATGCCGCAGCAGAGCCTGTTTGATCTCGCGGCTCCACATCACGCCCGAGGAGGTGACCCGCTCCACGCAGGTGACGTCGAAACGGTCCGGATCGCGGTCCAGGGCCTCGGCCAGGGGGCGGGCGAAGGGATCCCCCACGATGGTCAGATTGGCGGCGCGCCAGCGGGCGATCGCCTCGGCCATCTCCTCGGCGTCAAAGTTGGGCCGGGTCAGGGTGATCACCGCGCCGCCCGCCAGGAGCCCCGCCATGGCGGTGAAGAGACCCGTGCCGTGCATGAGGGGAGGGCCGATGACGCTGGCCGGACCGGGCCCCATCTGGCAGGTGGCGGCGACCAGCTCTTCCAGGGTCTCAGGGACCGGCCCCATCAGCCGGGCCGCGGCCAAAGTCACCTGGCGAAGATCGTTCTGTGTCCACATCACCCCCTTGGGCATGCCTGTGGTGCCGCCAGTATAGAGGAAGAACAGGTCGTCGCCCTGGCGGCGGATGTCGAGCGGCTCGCCCGCGCCTGTCTCCGCCAGGGTCTCATAGGCCTCGGCGAAGCCGCCGCCCGGCCCCACCTCGATGAATGTCTTGGCGGTGTGGAGCCTGCCTCGGATGGCCTCGATATTGCGCCGGAACTCCGCGCCATAGACCACGGCCTGGGCGTCGGAATTGTCGAAGATGTAGTGAACCTCTTCAGGAGTGTAGCGGTAGTTGACGTTCACATGCACCAGTCGCGCCTTGAAGCAGGCGGCGAGAGTCTCGGTATATTCCGGCCGGTTCTGCATGTAGAACGCGACCTTGTCGCCGGGCTGGGCGCCGCGGGCGATTAAGGCTCTGGCCAGATTGTTGGACCGCCTCTGCAGCTGGCCCTGGGTGATCACCCGATCCCCGTGGATGAGCGCCGGGGCGTCTTTGGGCAGGACCGGACCCACACCGTCCAGTATGTCGCCGAAATTCCATTCGTACATGGCGCGCCCTTTGTCTCCTCAACCATTTGGCCGCCCGTCTTGCGCGGGCTCATCCGGGAGACCTTAAGGCGGGATCGACGCGGGCGCCACGGCGCCGTGGCGGCAGGATCGTGCGTTTCCCTTACGCAACATTAACCCGAGTTCACTTGGATCGGTTCGGCCCCACGTCGTAGTGACTCCCCATCCTCGCCGGACCCGCTCCATGGCCTTGCCCGCGCTCCTCGCCGCTTTCCAGATTCTCGGGGCCCAAGGCCTGGACGCTGACCTCCTGGCCGGGCCGAGTCTCCCGCAACTTCCCGCCATCACCCGCCAACCCCAGGCGGTGTTCCTCGATCGCAATGGTGAGGTCATCGGCGTGCGCGGCGGCCGCTATGGCCCACCGGAGGAGATCGACCGCCTTCCGGCCTATGTGCCGGCCGCTTTCGTCGCCATCGAGGACCGCCGTTTCTGGGACCACGGCGCGGTGGATCCCGTGGGTATGGCCAGGGCGCTCTTCGCCGACATCGCCAGCGGACGGGCCAAGCAGGGCGCCTCCACCATCACCCAGCAGCTGGCGCGAAATCTCTTCCTCACCGATCAACGAACGGTGAGTCGCAAGGCCACAGAGATCGTCTATGCGCTTGAGCTGGAGCGCACCTACAGCAAGAAGCAGATACTGGGTCTCTATCTCAGCCGGGTCTATTTCGGTGAAGGGGCCTATGGCATCGAGGCCGCGGCGCAGCGCTATTTCGCCCGTCCAGCGCGACGGCTGACCGTGCGCCAGGCCGCCATGCTCGCCGCCTTGATGAAATCGCCGACCGAATATGATCCCATTGAGCATCCTGATCGCTCTGCCGAGCGCACCGCCCTGGTGCTGGACGCCATGGTCGAGAACGGGGCGATCACGCCGGGCCAGCGCGCCCGGGCTCTGGCGGAGACGCCGCATGTCTATCACGTGGCCCGCCAGGACGACGCCCAGTACTTTGTCGACTGGGCTGATGGTCAGGTGAACCGGCTGTTCCCGCGGCTCACCCGGGACATCATCGTGCGCACCACCCTCGACCTTCCTCTGGAGGCGACGGCCGGCGCGGATGCCCGGGCCATGGCCAGCGCCTATCACCGGGCGGGGGTGGAGCAAGCCGCCGTGGTTTCCCTCGACCCGGACGGAAGGGTGCGGGCGATGATCGGCGGGCTCGACTACGCCACCGCGCCCTACAATCGGGCCGTCCTGGCTCACCGTCAGCCGGGTTCCTCGTGGAAGCCGTTCGTCTATCTGACGGCGCTGGAGAGCGGGCTGACGCCCGACACGCCCGAGGTCGACCAGCCGGTGACCATCGACGGCTGGAGTCCGGCCGACTACGAGCCGGAGTTCCTGGGACCGATCACCCTGCAGGTGGCGCTCGCCAAGTCGATCAATACCGTCGCCGCAGCTGTCGCCGACCAGGTGGGGCGCGACAAGGTCGCCGCCGCCGCCCATAGCCTGGGCATCGTCTCGCCGATCAATCTCGACCCGGCCATGGCGCTGGGGACCACGGCGGTGACCCCGCTGGAAATGGCGATCGCTTATGACGCCCTGGGCGACGGCGGCCACCGCGTGGAGGCCTTCGGCGTGGAAGAGGTACAGGAGACGGGCGGGCCGGTGATCTGGCGCCATCCCGCTCCGGTCGAGCCCCAGGTCGTGCAGAACCCGCCGCTGTCGGAGCTTGTGGGCATGATGCGCACCGTGCTCACCGAGGGCACCGGGACCGGCGCGGCCATTCCCGGCCACGACCTCGCCGGCAAGACCGGCACCACCTCCGACTACAAGGATGCCTGGTTCTGCGGCTTCACCGGTGGACTTACCACCGTCGTCTGGATGGGCCGCGACGACGACCGGCCCATGGTCCGTGTGGTCGGAGGCTCGGCGCCCGCCGGCCTGTGGAAGGAGGTCATGGAGGAGGCCATGAGGCGCTTGCCCACCGGCCCCATACCCGAGGGCCCGCCGCCGCCCGCCCCCGACCTCACCGTCGCGGCGACCGGGCCCGCCGGAGCCGCCGCGCCGCCGGCCGGGCCCGCTCCCGCGCCCTCGCCAACACCCGCTGCACCCCCGCCGCGTTGAGCCCAGACCTCAGGCCGCCTTGCGCGTGGCGGCGCGCGCGGAACATGATATCCGGGACGGGTAAGCGAATTGGGAGCGCGTTGATCTTGGGTTCAGAGTCGAAAAAACTGCTTCTGCGCGCCCTTGGCGGTGAGCGCACCGAGCGCCCCCCCATCTGGCTGATGCGCCAAGCCGGCCGCTATCTTCCGGAATATCATGTGACCCGGGCGGCGGCCGGGGGGATGCTCGAACTTTGCAACTCCCCTGAGCACGCGGTGGAGGTGACGCTGCAGCCGATCCGGCGCTTTGGTCTCGACGCGGCGATCCTCTTCGCCGACCTGCCGCAGATCGCCGCCGCGCTTGGCCAGAGCCTGGAATATCAGGCCGGGGAGGGGCCTGTCCTTTCGCCGCCGATCCGCTCGGGCGCCGACATCGCCCGCCTCAGCCTTGCGCGGCTGCATGAGGAGTTGGCGCCGATCTATGAGACGGTGCGGCGTCTGACCCTCGCCCTGCCCACGAACGTCGCCCTGATCGGCTACGCCGGCGCGCCCTGGACCGTGGCCACCTACATGGTCGAAGGCCGGGGCGGCGGTCCCTCCGATCACGCCCGGATCAAGCAATGGGCGATGAGCGATCCGCAAGCCTTCCAACCGCTGATCGACCTGCTCACCGAGGCGGTCATCCAGTTCCTGGGACGCCAGATCGAGGCCGGCGCCGAAGCCATTCAGCTGTTCGAGAGCTGGGCGGGCATTCTGCCAGAGCCCTTCTTCCAGCGCTGGTGCGTCCAGCCTGTGGCGGGTATCGTCGAGGCCCTACACGCCCGTTATCCGCAGACCCCGATCATCGCGTTTCCGCGCGGCGCGGGCCTCCTCTATGAGGGCTATGCCAGGGCCACGGGCGCCGATTGCGTGGGCCTGGACAGCACCGTGCCGCTGGGCTGGGCGGCGAGGTCCATTCAGAGGGATCTCGGACGCTGCGTGCAGGGGAGCCTCGACAATCAGCTTCTCGTGGCCGGCGGCGAGGCGATGCGCGCCGAGGCGGAGCGGATCCTGATCGGCCTCGGCCAGGGCCCCTTCGTCTTCAATCTTGGCCACGGCATCCTGCAGACCACGCCGCCGGAACATGTGCACGCCCTTGTGCGCCAGGTTCAGTCCTGGCGAGGCTGAGCTAAGGCGGAGCTTAAAGGGCCTTGGCGGCCGCCAGCACCTCGGCGGCGTGGCCGGGGACCTTCACCTTGCGCCAGATCCGGGCGAGCCGACCCTCGCCGTCGATGAGGAAGGTGGAGCGGTCCACGCCCATATAGGTGCGGCCATACATGCTCTTCTGCACCCAGGCGCCATAGCGTTCGATGACGTCGCTGTCCTTGTCCGAGCCCAGACGCGGAGCGAGGCCGTACTTGGCCCGGAACTTGGCGTGGCTGGCGACCGAGTCCTTTGACACCCCGATCACTTCGATCCCGGCCGCGGCGAAATCCGCGGCCAGGGCGCTGAAGTCCTGCGCCTCCTTGGTGCAGCCGCTGGTGTCGTCCTTGGGATAGAAATAGAGCGCCACCTTGCGCCCCTTCAGGGAGGTCAAGGAGATCTCGCCATCATCTCCCGGAAGGGTGAAATCGGGGGCGGCGTCGCCGGGCGTCAGGGTCATGGGGCCTTACTCTCTGGTTCGTCGATGATCACCAGCCGCTTGCGGCTGTTGCCCTTGCGCAGCTCCGCCTCGATGCCGGTGAGGGCGACAGGGGCATTGGCGTCGGAGATTTTGACCCCGTCAATACGGAAGGCCCCGCCGGCGATCTGCCTGCGGGCGTCGCCGTTGGAGTTGGCGAACCCGGCCGCGACCATCAGGGCGGTGTTGGACATGCCGTTCAGTTGCGCGGCGGAAAGCGTCAGGGTGGGCAGGCCGCCGCTCAGACGTCCCTCTTCGAAGGCGGCGCGGGCGGCGGCGGCGGCGGTCTCGGCGGCCTCGCGCCCGTGCAGCAGGGCCGTTGCCTCCGTGGCAAGGACCTTTTTGGCCTCGTTGACCTCCGCCCCGGCCAGGGCCTCGAGGCGCGCGATCTCGTCCAGGGGCATGTCCGTATAGAGTCTCAGGAAGCGGCCCACATCGGCGTCCTCGGTGTTGCGCCAGAACTGCCAGTAGTCATAGGGGGTGCGCATCTCGGCGTTGAGCCAGACGGCGCCGGCGGCGGTCTTACCCATTTTGGCGCCCGAACTCGTGGCGATCAGGGGGGCGGTGAGGGCGAAGGCCCCTTTCTGATCGACGCGCCGGATCAGCTCCACGCCGTTGACTATGTTCCCCCACTGGTCCGAGCCGCCCATCTGCAGGATGCAGCCGAAGCGCCGGTTGAGCTCCAGAAAATCCACAGCCTGCATCAGCATGTAGTTGAATTCGAGGAAGGTCAGGGGCTGCTCGCGGTCGAGCCGAAGCTTCACCGAATCGAAGGTGAGCATGCGGTTGATGGTGAAATGGGGCCCGAAGGCGCGCAGGAACTCGACATAGCCGAAGCTGGACAGCCAGGCGTCGTTGTCCACCATCACCGCGTCTGTGGGCGCATCCCCAAAGCGCAGCAACTTGGCGAAGGTCTCGCTGAGGCTGGCGATATTGGCGGCGATGTCGCCCTCGGTCAGAAGGCGCCGAGTCTCGTCCTTGCCAGAGGGGTCGCCGACCTTGGTTGTGCCGCCGCCCATGACCACGATGGGCTTTCCGCCGGCCTGCTGCAGGCGACGCAGCATCATGATCACCAGGAGATTGCCCACATGATAGCTGGGGGCGGTGGCGTCGAAGCCGATATAGGCGGTCAGAACCCCGGCGCGGGCTGCGGCGTCCAGGCCCTCGAAGTCCGAGCACTGGTGGATATAGCCGCGCTCGCCCAGGAGGCGGAGGAAATCGGATCGCGGCGTGAAGCCCGGAGGGAAGGGATTCGAGGACATGACGACTCCTGGGGAACAGACCTTGGAAGAGGTGGGCCGGGGAGGCGTGTCCTTGGGGTGAAGAACGATCCGCCGGCGAGACGCGGGCGGACGTGACGAACCTGCCGCGCGCTTAGAGAGGCCCGCGATAATAGGTGGTGAGAGTGCGGCGGTGCGCGGACATGGCGGCTAGCTACATAGAGGCGGGCGTGGCAGTCAAGGCGGGCATGCGCGTTCTGGGCTTCATGACCGGCACTTCACTCGACGCCGTCGACATGGCGATTCTCGAGACGGATGGCGAGATGATCGCGGCTTTCGGACCGGTCGGGGAGCGCAAGCTCGACGCGTCGGTGCGCTCGCTCGTGGAGGCGGCCACCCGGGCGGCCCTTGACTGGCCCTGGGGGGCGGATCGGCCGGCCGAGTTCGCCCCGGCGGCGGCGGCGGTGGCCCGGGCGCACCTGGAGGCGGCCCAGGACTTCCTCGCCGAGCTCGGGCCGGCCGCAGGATGGATCGATCTGGTTGGCGCTCATGGCCAGACGGTTCTGCACCAGCCCCCCGGACCTGCGCGACGTTTTGGCCGGACGGTCCAGCTTCTCGACGCCCAGGCCCTGGCCGATGGCCTTGGACGGCCCGTGGCCTACGATTTCCGCACCCTCGATGTGGCGGCCGGCGGGCAGGGCGCGCCCCTGGCGCCGGTCTATCACGCCGCCCTGACAGGTCGGGCCGGCCTGGAGCCTCCGGTGGCCGTGCTCAATCTGGGCGGGGTGGGCAATGTGACCTTGATGCGCCGGGACGGCGGGCTGGAGGCCTATGACACCGGTCCGGCCAATGGGATGATCGACCTCTGGGTCCAGTCTCGGACCGGTGAGAGGTGCGATTGGGACGGAGTCCTGGCGCGGGCGGGGCGGGTCGATGAGATCGCGCTCAGCGGCTATCTCGCCCATTCCTATTTCGCCGGTCGCGGCCCGCGATCGCTGGATCGCTACGACTTTTCCCTCGATGGCGTGGCGCATCTGTCGCTGGCGGACGGCGCCGCGACCCTGACAGCTTTCGCCGCCCAGGCGGTAAGGATCGGGCTCGACGCCCTCAGCGAGCGCCCGCGCGAGGTCATCGTCTGCGGCGGGGGGCGGCGCAACCCCACCCTCATGGCGGCCATCGCCGACCACGCCGGCCTACCGGTGCGCGCGGCCGAAGCGGTCGGCTGGCGCGGTGACGCCATCGAGGCCGAGGCCTTCGCCTTCCTGGCGGCGCGCACGGTCCGGGGCCTGCCGCTCTCCTTCCCGGGCACGACGGGCGTTCCACGACCGATGGCCGGGGGGCGGATTCTTCGTCCCCAGGCCTGATCCCTATCAGTCGAGGAGTTCGGCCACCGCCTCAAGCCAGTGGCGCACCGGCATCCCGCTCGCTCCTCCAAGGTGCAGCTGGCAACCCACATTGGCGGTGCAGATCTGATCCGGTTCCGAGGCCTTCAGGGCCGCGAGCTTGCGGGCGCGGAGCTCCCCGGCGATTTTCGGCTGCAGCAGGGAATAGGCGCCGGCCGAGCCGCAGCAGAGATGAGCCTCGGCCACCGGCTGGGGCTGGAAGCCGAGCCGCGCGAGCAGCCGCGCAGGCGCATCGCCAAGGCCCGGTCCATTGCGCAGGGTGCAGGGTGCATGGACGGCGACGCGCGGCTGGGCCGGCGCCCGGGCGAGGTGCAGCTCCGAGGCCTCCATCACCTCGACCGGGTCTTTCAATAAGGGCAGGACGCGCGCGATCAGGGGCCCAGCCAAGGTGTCCCCGGCCAGGAGGTCGGGATAGTCGCGGATGAAGGCGGCGCAGCCGCTGGCGGTCGCCACCACCGCTTCGGCCCCGGCGTCCAGCTCCGCCGCCCAGGCCTCTAGGTTGCGCCGAGCCAGGCCCCGCGCGTCTTCGGAAGCGCCAAGGTGAGCCGATAGCGCCCCGCAGCAGCCGACCCCCGACGTCTCGCAAAGATCGATCCCGACCGCAGCGAAGACCTTGCGGGCCGCCTGGTTGGTTTGCGGCGTGACGCTGGCCTGGACGCAGCCGCGCAGCAGGGTCATGCGGCGGGACAGGCCCCGCGCCGGGCCGGACGTCGGTGGTGGGAGGTCCGGGACTTTTGGCGGTATCTTTGAACGGAGCGAGGCGGGCAGAACGGTGCGAATCCCGCGGACGAGGGCGAGGCCGAGCTCAAGCCGACGCGGCGAGAGGAACAGCTTGCGGATCAGCCAGCGCGCCAGACGGGAGGGGGCGCCGCGACCCGGGCTCAGGGCCTCGCGACCCACCTCGACCAGACGGTGATATTCCACGCCCGAGGGACAGGCGGTCTCGCAGGCCCTGCAGGTCAGGCAGCGGTCCAGGTGATGACGCGTCAGGCCCGTGGCCTCGCCCCCCTCCAGGGCCTGCTTGATGAGGTAGATCCTTCCGCGCGGCCCGTCGCGCTCGTCGCCGGTGAGCTGGTAGGTCGGACAGACGGCATTGCACATGCCGCAGTGGACGCAGGCGCGCAGGACAGTCTCAGCCCGAGCTCCGGCCAGGGTCTCCCGCCACGGGCTGGCGAGTTCGGCGCGCATCTAAACCTCCTCGTACATGCGGCGGGGATTGAGGACGCCAGCAGGATCGAAGGCGCGCTTCAGACGCTGGTGCAGAGCGAGAATCGGCGCCGGGAGGGGCGGGAAGACGGCTTCGCCGGGTGTCGCGCCGCGGAACAGAGTCGCATGGCCCTGGCATTGGGCGGCCGCCGCCCTGACCTGTTCGGCCGAGGCCCCGGTCGCCAGCCAGATCTCGGCCCCGGCCCAGTCGCGCAAGGGTGGGCTTTCCGCCAGGGCTTCGACAGCGTCCACATCGGACCGGCGCGGCGCCGAGATGCGCCAGAGGCGCTCGGCCAGAAGGGGACCATAGCGACGGCGGCGGATATCCTCCCAGGCCGTGGGCGCGTCATCGAGACCGCCAAGCTCACGCGCCAGCGCGGCCACGCCGGCCTCCGGACCCTCCAGCCGCAGGAGCAGCCCCGCCCCGTCATGCACGGCGCCGGTAATCGGCACGGGGCGGCGCAGGAGGTCGTCCAGGCGCCCCCGGGCGCGCGGCCAGGATTCCTCGAAGGCCAGATGGACGCAGGCTGCGGGGATCGGCGCCACGCGCAGGGAGACCTCCAGCAGGACCCCCAGGGTTCCGAAGGCGCCGGCCATGAGGCGGAAGGCGTCGAACCCGGCCACGTTCTTGAACACCGTGCCGCCGAAGCGCAGGGTGCGGCCGCGACCGTCGAGGATCTTCATCCCCAGGACGCTGTCGCGCACGGCGCCGGCGAAGGGCCGCCGCGACCCGGCGAGGCCGGCGGCCACCACACCGCCGAGGGTGCTTTGCGCGCCATAGAGGGGAGGCTCGAAAGCCAGGCGCTGTCCGGCGGCGGCGAGCACGGTCTCGATCTCGGCCAGGGGCGTGCCGGCGCGGGCGGTAATCACCAGTTCCGAGGGAGCGTGATCGATGACGCCGCGATGGCCACGGATATCGAGGGGTTCGCCCTCGATCCGCTGGGCGAGATCGTCCTTCGTGCCCCCGCCGATGACCCGCAGGGGCGCGCCCCGCGCCGCCGCGTCGGCCACGCGCGCGGCCAGCTCCTCGGCAAGGTCGCCGGCCTCAGAAGCGATCGAGATGGGCGAAGCTTGGTGTCGCGGCATGGACGTGCATGGCGCCGTGGTCGACGCAGCGCTGAAGGGTCGGGATGGCCTTGCCCGGGTTGAGCAGTCCCTGGGGATCGAAGGCGCGTTTGAGGGCGGCGAAGGTCTCCAGCTCCGCCGGAGCGAACTGGGCGCACATCTGGTTGATCTTCTCGCGTCCCACGCCGTGCTCACCGGTGATGGAGCCGCCCTTGGCCACGCAGAGTTCGAGTATCGCCCCTCCCAGGGCTTCGGCCCGCTCCAACTCGCCCGGCGCCTGGGCGTCGTAAAGGATCAGGGGATGGAGATTGCCGTCGCCGGCATGAAAGACATTGGCCACGGCGAGGCCAAACTCCCGAGATAGCCGCTCGATGGCGTCCAGCACCTCGGGCAGGGCGCGGCGCGGAATGACTCCGTCGATGCAGTAGTAGTCCGGTGCGATCCGGCCCATGGCGGGAAAGGCGCCCTTGCGACCGGCCCAGAACAGTTGCCTCTCGGACTCGTCGCGGGCGATGCGCGCCAGGCTGGCCCCGGCGGACTCGCAGATGCCGCGCACGCGCTCCAGGTCGCAGGCGATGTCGGCCGGGGCGCCATCCAGTTCGCAAAGGAGAATCGCCGCCGCATCCAGCGGATAGCCGGCGCGGGTGTGGGCCTCGGCCGCGGTCAGGGCGAGTTTGTCCATCATCTCCAGTCCGGCCGGGATGATCCCCGCGCCGATGATGTCGGCCACCGCCTGGCCGGCCTGCCGGGTCTCGGGAAAAGCCGCCAGCAGCACCTGAGTCGCCTCGGGCAGCGGCGTCAGGCGCACAGTGATCTCGGTGACGATGCCCAAAAGTCCTTCGGAGCCGGTCAGGAGGGCCAGGAGATCGAAACCCGGCGCATCCAGGGTCTCACCGCCCAGGCGCAGGATCTCGCCGTCCATGGTGACTACCTCCAGCCCCTGCACATTGTTTACCGTGAGACCGTATTTGAGGCAGTGCACCCCGCCGGCGTTCTCGGCCACATTGCCGCCCAGGCTACAGGCGAGTTGGGAGGAAGGATCGGGGGCGTAGAAAAGGCCGAAGGGCCGGGCGGCCTCCGAAACCGCCAGATTGCGCACGCCTGGCTGGACCCGCGCCAGGCAGGCGACCGGGTCGATGTCCAGGATCCGGCTCATGCGCGAGAGGCCCAGGAGGACGCATCCCGGCACGGGCAGGGCCCCGCCGGAGAGACCGGTCCCGGCGCCCCGAGCGACCACCGCGGCCCCCAGATCGCGGCAGACTTCCAGCACGGCGCGGACCTCTTCGGTATCGCCGGGCAGGGTCACCACCGCAGGCATTCCGCGATAGGCGGCGAGGCCGTCGGTCTCGAACACCCGCATGCCCTCCGCCTTCACGATCAGAGCCTTGCGCGGCAGGACACGCGACAGACGGCGGATCAGCTTGCCCCGGTCCGGCGCCGGGGGCAGGGGGTCGAGACGGGGGTCGAACCGGTCGAGCATGGCGGGAGCATAGGGGTATTCGCGCGCCTCTGCGACGGGCCTCGCTTGCACGCCTTGTCTTGCTTTGGGTTGGGTCCGGGCCTTAGCGTCCGGAAAAGACC
The DNA here is from genome assembly GCA_021808285.1 of Pseudomonadota bacterium. Lineage (GTDB taxonomy): Bacteria > Pseudomonadota > Alphaproteobacteria > Caulobacterales > Caulobacteraceae > Acaudatibacter. The sequence continues at coordinate 79,304 of JAKBBV010000005.1, forward strand.
CTCGCCAACGACCGGGAAGGAAACGCCATGAGCTTCGCCGACTATGCGGACTACGACGCCCTGGGCATCGCCGAACTGGTCCGAAACAAGGCGGTCAGCCCTGCCGAACTCGTAGACGCCGCGATTTCGGTCATCGAGAAGCACAACCCCACGCTGAACGCGGTGGTCTACAAGGCCTATGACGAGGCGCGCCGCGCGGCCGTCGGGACCCTGCCCGAGGGGCCGTTTCGCGGGGTCCCGTTCCTGATCAAGGACCTGGGCGCCAAGGTGGCCGGCTGGCCACGCTCGTCAGGCTCCCACTTCGCTCAGGTGGCGGCCGACGCCGAGGACAGCGAACTGGTCGCCCGCTATCGCCGCAGCGGCGTCATCCTGCTGGGCAAGACCAATACCCCTGAGTTCGGCATCCCCGGCGTCACAAACTCCGAACGGCTCGGCCCCTGCGCCAATCCCTGGAACCCGGAGCACATCTCCGGAGGTTCGTCCGGGGGCGCGGCCTCAGCGGTGGCGTCGGGCATGGTTCCCATGGCGCACGCCAGCGACGGCCTGGGCTCGATCCGTATCCCTGCGGCTAACTGCGGCCTTGTGGGGATGAAGATCACCCGTGACCGCACCCCGATCTGCGAGGTCACCGACGGCGTGCTCGGCTATTCCGTCCATCATGTGGTCAGCCGCACGGTGCGCGACAGCGCCGCAATGCTCGACGCCACGGGCTATGCCCAGGCAGGCGATCCTTTCCAGGCTCCGGCCAAGGAGGGTCCTTATCTGGACGAGGTCGGGCGCGCGCCCGGACGCCTGCGCATCGCCTGGTCGGCGGAGACCCCCAGCGGCCGGCCGATCGACCCGGAGGTGGAGGACGCATTGCGCCGCACGGCCGAGGCCTTGGAGTCCCTTGGACATGAGGTCCGCGAGGAGGGACTGGGCATCGACTACCGCGCCATGTATCGGGCTCAGGCCCAGGCCAGCGCGTCAAACTTCGCCGCCAACATCCAGCGCTGGGTGGAGACGCTGGGGCGCGAGCCGGGCGAGGGCGAGCTGGGACCTCTGGCCCGGCGGGCCTATGCCGCGGGCCAGAGGATGACCGGGCAGCAGACCTTTTTCGCCCTCCAGCAGATGCGTCTCTTCTGTCGTCAGATCCTGACCCGGTTCGAGACCTTCGATGTTTATCTGACTCCAACCATGTCGCGGCCCTCGCCGCGCATAGACTGGCTGGATCCGCTCACCGTGGAGCTGCGCGAGTTCGACCGGCGCCAGTCCGACACCTACGCCACGACCCCGCCGTTCAACTTCACCGGCCAGCCGTCGCTGTCCCTGCCGCTTTGGCAATCCAAGGGCGGTCTGCCCATCGCCATGATGTTCACCGGCCGCTTCGCCGACGAGGCCACGCTCTATCGACTCGCCGGACAGCTGGAGCGCGAACTCCCCTGGAAGGATCGCCGCGCCCCGATCTTTGGCTGAGGGCGGTTATGGCGCCTCATTGGTGAAGATCACCGTGCCGGAGGCGGCGAACATGCCGCCCACGCCGTGGCAGACCGAGATCTTGGCGCCTGGAACCTGGGCCGGGGCGATCCCGCGCATCTGCCGCACACTCTCCTGCAGAGCGTACATGCCGTACATGCCCGAGTGCATATAGGAGAGGCCGCCGCCATTGGTGTTGAGCGGCAGCTTGCCGCCCGGCGCGGTGTTGCGATCGCGGATGAACGCCGCAGCCTCACCCGGCTCGCAGAAACCGAGATCCTCCAGACCATAGAGCGGCAGGTGGGCGAAGGCGTCATAGATCATCAGGTGGTCCACATCGGCATGACCGATGCCGGCCTCGGCGAAGGCCTTCTTGCCGGACACCCGGAAGGCCTTGGAGGAGGTGAAGTCCTCCATCTGGCTGACCATGGGCGTCTCGACGCTCTCTCCGGCTCCCAGGATGTAGACGGGCCGTTGCGGGAAGTCCCTCGCCCGCTCGGCGCGGGTGAGGATCAGGGCTCCGCCGCCGTCGGTGACGAGGCAGCACATCAGCATTCGGAACGGCCAGGCGATCATCGGCGAGTTCAGCACGTCGGCGACGGAGATCGGGTCCTTGAAGCTGGCGCGCGGGTTCTTGGCCGCCCACTCCCGCTGAATCACCGAGACCGTGGCCAGGTCCTCCACGGTATAGCCCCGCGCCTTGAGGTAGCGCAGCACGGGGATGGTGAACATGGTCGGGGGCGAGGTGACTCCATAGGGCATCTCGAACTGGCCCATGAGGCTGGAGGGCGACCGCCCAAAGCCGCCGGCCCCGACGCGAGAGCGGCCGCTCTCGCCATGGGTGATGAGGACGGTGTTGCAAAGGCCCTCCGCGATGGCCGCGGCGGCATGGCGGACATGCAGCATGAACGAGCAGCCGCCCACGGCCGTGCCGTCCGCCCAGGTCGGCGTGATGCCCAAATAGTGGGCGATTTCCACGGGGCTGGCGCCGGCGGTGGCCACCCCGTCGATATCGGAAGCCTTGAGGCCGGCGTCGGCCATGGCGTTGAGGGCGGCGTCGGCGTGCAGACCGATGACCGACATGTCGGGAATCTTGCCCAGCCGCGTGGTCTCCGCGGCGCCGACGACGGCGATGGATCCGGGGGTCATAGTTCAGGCCTCCGCAGGCTTGAAAAAGGGCAGGGTGATGGCGCCGAAGCTCTCGAAAGTGACTTCGAGCGGCATGTCGAGGACCAGGGCCTCCGGTGTCTGCGGGCAGCCGACGATATTGGTCATCATGCGCGGCCCCTCGGCGAGCTCGACCACGGCGATGGAGTGGGGCTCGGTCCCCATATCGGGGCGCGGGCGGTGATTGATAACATAGCTGTAGAGCGTGGCCTTGCCGCTCGCCCTATAGATCTCGACCTGGCGTGAACCGCACTTGGGACAGAAGGGCCGCGGCGGGAAATAGGAGTCCTGGCACTCGCCGCAGCGCTGCAGGCGCAGCTCCTGAGCGGCGCAGCCATCCCAGAAATGCTGGGTCTCGGGAGTCGGTTGGGGCAGGGCTCTGTCCATGACTGGGGTGGACCTCCTCTTGTCGCGAGCGCGCCGACGCCGTCCGGCGCGATTGAAACGCCTGTTTGAGCGCGCCCGCCTGTCGAGCCGATTTGCGCGCCTGAGGCAAGGAGAAACCGCACCGTGCCGCCCCGGGATCGGATCGCCGACCTGTTGGGCGAGATCGCGCCGCCTGATACACCCTCTCACCCTAGGGACCGGGACAGCCGAATCGGGAGCCGCGATGAGCGAGTGGTGGCGAGGGGCGGTGATCTATCAGATCTATCCGCGCAGTTTCCGCGACTCCAATGGCGATGGGATCGGCGACCTCGACGGGATCATAGAGAAGCTCGACTATCTGGCCCGGCTGGGCGTCGACGGGGTGTGGCTGTCGCCCATATTCCGCTCGCCCATGAAGGACTTCGGCTACGACGTCAGCGACTATCGCGATATCGATCCGGTGTTCGGGGACCTGCGGCGCTTCGACGCCCTGTTGGCGAAGGCTCACGCGCTGGGCCTGAAGGTGATCATCGACCAGGTCTGGTCGCATACTTCCGATCAGCACGCCTGGTTTCGCGAGAGCGCCGCCTCGCGCGATAACGCCAAGGCCGACTGGTACGTCTGGGCCGACCCCAAGCCGGACGGGACGCCACCTAACAACTGGCTAGCGACATTTGGCGGCCCGTCCTGGACCTGGTCGCCGACACGGCGTCAGTACTACCTGCATAATTTCCTCGAGGCGCAGCCCGACCTCAACTACTGGAGCGCCGAGGTTCAGGACGAGATCCTCGATATCGCCCGCTTCTGGCTCGACCGGGGCGTGGACGGGTTCCGCCTCGATGTTATCAACTATCTCGTTCACGATCGCCTGTTGCGCGACAATCCGCCGGCGCAGCGCAAACGGCCCCCCGCGGTGGCCATGCTCTATCAGGCCCACATCCACGACCGCTCGCAACCCCAGACCTTGGCGTTCCTCAAACGACTGCGGGCCGTCATCGACTCCTATGGCGACCGCATGACGGTGGGTGAGATCGGGGATGAAGACCCGCTCGCCCGACAGCGCGAGTATTCCGAGCCTCCCGACCGCCTGGACACCGCCTATGCCTTCCACATGCTGGATGCCCGGCGCGCCGATCCCGAGCTTTTCATCTCCGCACTGGAGGCCTGGCGCGGGGCCGCGGGCTGGCCCTCCTGGTCATTGGGCAACCATGACGTGGATCGCTTTCCCAGCCGTCTTGGCAAGGACGACCCCGCCTTCACCCGCTTGCTCATGACCGCCCTGATGTGTCTGCGCGGCACGATCTTCCTCTACCAGGGCGAGGAGCTGGCCTTGCCCCAGGCCAAGGTGCCGTTCGAGCGTCTCCGCGATCCCTTCGCCATCGCCGCCTATACCGGCGGCGCCTTTCGCGATGGGGCCAGGACTCCGATGCCCTGGACCCTCAAAGGTCGCCAGGCGGGGTTCTCCGAGGCCGCCGAAACCTGGCTGCCCCTGGACGAGGCCCATCGTCCCCTGGCGGCGGAGGCGCAGGAGCGCGATCCCGGATCCATGCTCACCTTCACCCGGCGGCTGATCGCCTTCCGCAAACGATCGGCGGCCCTGCGCCTGGGAGACGTCGAACCGAGGCTTCTGGCGCAGGGGGTTCTGGGCCTGGACCGCAGGGCGCCGGGCGAGCGGCTCCTCGGAGTGTTCAACTTCACCGCCGAGCCGGCTGCAGCCCGGATCGCGGGTCCCGCGGCGGTGAGTTTCGCCATCACGGGGGCCGAGCGGCTTTCCCGAGGCGAGATCGCTCTGCCGCCCTATGGAGGGGCTATTCTCGCCCTGCCGGAGACGGGCCCATGACTGGCGTGATCGGGTCCGCGGAGGTGGCGCAGCGGGTGTTGGCCTTGCGACGGGGCCGCCGTCCGTTTCTGATTGGCCTCACAGGCGCCGTGGCGGCGGGCAAGAGCACCCTGGCGGCCAGCCTTGCGGAGGATTTCCGGGCGCAAAGGCTGGGTGTCGAGGTGACGGCGAGCGACGGCTTCCTGCGCCCCAACGCCGAGCTGGACGCCGCCGGCCTGACCCGGCGCAAGGGATATCCCGAAACCTACGACGCGGCGGCCCTGGCGGCGGCTCTGGAGGCGATCCGGATCGGGCCGGCCACCTTTCCGGCCTATTCGCACGTCGCCTACGATGTGGACCCCAGTCTCGCCCGCACCCTGTCGCCGCCCGATATCCTGGTGATCGAGGGGCTTGGGCTGTCCCATCGCACGCCGCTGGACCTCCTGATCTTTCTCGACGCCGAGGAGAGCGACCTCGAGGTCTGGTTCGTGCAGCGTTTCCTCGGGTTATGGCGCGACGGGCGGCACGATCCCGCCTCCTTCTATGCCCGCTTCGCCAGTCTGGACGAGGCCGGCGCCGTGGCCTTGGCGCAGTCGGTCTGGTCGGGGATCAATCTGCCCAATCTGCGTGAGAACATCGCCCCGCTGCGGGAGGTCTCGGATCTCGTCATCCACAAGCGGGCCGATCACGCGATCGTCTCTGTCCGGCCTGGTCTTGGATCACGATTAGGCGAGCCCACGGCGTTTCGCTGAATTGTCGCCGCAATTGCAGGGTCCTGGAGGGCTTGCCCCCTGACCTTGGGCGGCGAAGTCTCCAGCGGAGTTCGTGATGTTCATCCTGCCCGACCTTGACTATGCGCCCGACGCCCTCGCCCCGATCATCTCCAAGCGAACCCTGGAGATCCATCATGGCCGCCATCACGCCGCCTATGTGAAGACCGCCAACGACCTGCTGGCCGGGACCGGGGGGGCCTCCGACTCTCTGGAAACGGTGATCGCGAAGGCGCGCGATGCGGGTCAGGCGAAGCTCTTCAACGCCGCGGCTCAGGCTTGGAACCACGCTTTCTTCTGGCGCTCCATGACGCCGCGATCCGAGGCGCCGCGTGGCGAACTCATGGAGGCGATCGACACCACCTTTGGCGGCCTAGAGTCCCTGCGTTCGGCGCTGATAGGGGAGGGCGTCGCCCATTTCGGCTCTGGGTGGGTCTGGCTGGCGGCGGAAGGCGCTCGCGGGCTCAAGGTCATGTCGACGCACGATGCCGAGATGCCCCACGCCGACCCGAACGTGACGCCGCTGCTCGTCTGCGACCTCTGGGAGCATGCCTACTATCTCGATCACCAGAATGATCGGCGCGGCTTTCTCGCCGGCTGGTTCGATTCCCTGGCGAATTGGGGCTTCGCGCAGGCGCAGTTCGCCGCCCGGGGCAGCTCACGTCTGTGGCGATACCCCGCGCCGGCGGCCCAACTCGCGCCGACCCCTCAGGCCAGCCCGGTCTGAGCCTTTCGGGCCTGCGGTCCCGCCAGGGCCGATTCGCCGCATGGGCATCCTCGCCAAACCCTCTGGCCTTCCTGGAGAGCCAGGAGGCGGTCCTGGAAAGGGATTTGCGCCATCTCAATCGTTAAAAAGCGCGGAGGAACTCCCGGAAAGGCGACTTTCCGCCGTCGTGAGGGTTGGCGCCGTCGTCAAAACCGCCATTGTGCGCGAATTGCGCGCGACCAGCGTGCACGGAACATAGAGGGAGCGATTGGTCCAAATGGCCGAAACCAAAAAGCCGAATGGCTTGCAGCAGATCCTGAAACCCTCGGCCGCCCTGTCGGCTGTGGTAGGCTCGGCGGCGCTGTCGCGCGGCGACGCCGTGTCGAAGGTCTGGGCTTATATCCGGGAGCACAAGCTGCAGAACCCGGCGAACAAGCGCGAAATCCTCGCCGACGCCAAGCTCAAGCCCGTCTTTGACGGCAAGGACAAGGTGACCATGTTCGACATGAACAAGCACCTGTCCAAGCATCTGTCGAAATAGGCTCATTCGAGGCCGTCTGAGGGAGGCCCCGCGTCGGCGCGCCGCGTGCGTGTGGCGCGGGCCTTTCTCGTTTCGACCCGCCGCGCCAGAGGCGCGGTGACTCGGTGTCGCCTGACTGTTCCTGAGCGTCCGGCGCATCTGACTTGCGGCTCTAGGCTCATGCGGACGCCCGCGCGGGCGAGCGTGGCGGGCCTCCATCGGTTCAGGCTATAAGCCGGCGGCCCTCCCGGAGGGGGCGTTGCGAGGAGCGGTCGGTTGGCCGATGGTGAGGCTCAGGCCGCGGGACGGGGCGGGGTGACGGGAGGGCCTCTGCGCGTGGCCCTCTTCACGGGCTCCTACAACTATATCCGCGATGGCGTCGCCCTGACCCTCAACCGGCTGGTCGCCTATCTGATGCGCCAGGGCGTGGAGGTGGAGGTGTTTGCGCCCGTCGGCCCGCGCCCGGCGCTGGCGCACGAAGGGTCGCTCAATCCCGCGCCCTCCATCGGCGTGCCGCTTCGGCCCGAATACCGCCTGGCCCTCGGCTTGCCGCGAGCCTCTCGCGCCAAGCTCCTGGCCTTCGCGCCGGAGGTCGTGCATCTGGCGACGCCGGACCTCCTCGGTTACGCGGCCCTGCGTCTGGCGCAGGCGCGTGGATGGCCCATCGTCGGCTCCTATCACACGCGCTACGACACCTATCTGAGCTATTATCATCTGGGCCTGCTCAAGCCCCTGGCCGATCGCGGGGTCAGGGCCTTCTACAACGCCTGCGCCGAGGTCCTGGCCCCTTCCCCTTCCATGGTCGAGGCTCTGGCGGCGGACGGCGTCACCGCTCCCCTCAAGATGTGGTCTCGCGGCGTCGACACCGAGCGCTTCGATCCGGCGCGACGCTCCGAGACCTGGCGTGCGGCGCACGGGATCGCCCCCGACGACATCGCCGTCGCCTTCGTCAGCCGGCTGGTGAAGGAGAAACGGATCGACGACTACGCGGACGTGCTCGACCGTCTGACCGCCTTGGGCGGGCGGGCCAGGGCCCTGGTCGTCGGCGACGGCCCCGAGCGCGAGGCCCTGCAGAGACGTCTGCCTCGCGGCGTCTTTACCGGCTTCCTCACCGGCGAGGAGCTCGCCATCGCCTATGCCAGCGCCGACATCTTTCTCTTTCCCAGCGATACGGAGACCTTCGGCAGTGTGACCCTGGAGGCCATGGCCTCCGGCCTGCCCGCCGTTTGCGCTGACGCTACAGGAAGTTCGTCCCTGGTGGAGGCGGACAAGACCGGTTTCCTGGCCCCGGTGGGCGATGTCGGCCGTCTGCAGACGGCGGTGGCCCGCCTGGTCGACGATCCGTCTCTGCGCCGACGCATAGGCGAGGCCGCCCGGGCGCGAAGCCTGCTCTATTCCTGGGACGCGGCGATGCAGTCGGTGCTCGACAGCTATCAGCGCCTCGCCGGGCGCGGAGGGCGCGCATCGTGAAGATTGTTGATGTCTCCGGGTTTTATTCAGAGACCGGCGGCGGCGTGGCCAGCTATGTGCGCCAAAAGCTCGCCGCGGCCGCCCGCTGCGGCCACGAGGTCGTGGTCATCGCGCCAGGCGCGCGAAGCCATGTGGAGCCCCGGATCGGAGGCAGGATCGTCTGGGTCAAGAGCCCGCCCATGCCCTTCGACGCCAATTACCGGGTCTTTGTCGACGCCCGGGAGGCCTGGCGGGCGATTGCGGCCGAGGCGCCGGACGTCATCGAAGGGTCCTCGCCCTGGCGCGGGGGCTGGATCGCGGCGAAGGCGCCCGGCGCCCCTCAGACCGTGCGATCCCTGGTGTTTCATCAGGATTTCATCGCCGGCTATCCCTACACTCTGCTGGGCGGGGTCATGGATCGGGCGCGGATCGACCGTCTGTTCGGCGCTTACTGGCGTTATGTCCGGCGGCTGAGCGCACGCTTCGATGTCACGGTGACCGGGGGAGAATGGCTGGCGGCGAGATTGTCGCAGTTTGGCCTCAATGCGCCCATCGCCGTGCCGTTCGGCATCGAGACCCGTCAGTTCGCCCCGGAGCGCCGCGAGCAGGCCGTCCGGCGTGAGATCCTCGCCGCCTGCGGCGCCCCCGCCGACGCGCGGCTGCTGATCGCGGTCGGCCGGCTTCATCCGGAGAAGCGCCACGCGACCCTTCTCGAAGGCTTCCGAACCGCACGCGCCCGCCGCCCCGATCTTGCCCTGGCCATCATCGGCGACGGCCCGGCGCGCGCATCGGTGGCCCGCGACGCCGCGCGGACGCCCGGCGCCGCCCTGATAGGGTCCATTCCTGATCGCGACCGTTTGGCCTCGGTCTATGCCAGCGCCGATCTTCTGGTGCATGGCTCGGGGGCCGAGACCTACGGCCTTGTCGTCGCAGAAGCGATCCAGTCGGGCCTGCCGGTGGTGGTCCCTGACGCGGGCGGCGCCGCGGACCTCGCATCCCGTGGGCGGGCCCGGCTCTACAGGACCGGGGAGGGGCGAGACTGCGGGCTGGCCATTCTGAGCCTCCTGGACGAAATCGACTCCGGCGCGCCGGCGACACCGTCCGGCCCCCCGCCGGGCGACTGCGAGGACCATTTCACGGATCTGTTCGCGCTCTATCAGCGACTTCTGACGGCCAAGCTGTCGCCGCCGGGTGCTCAGGCGGCCTGACCGCGTCCCCTCCACCTTGCGAATTGGCGAATGTTAACAATTTGAATTGAATTAGCACTTGCGAGTGAAGTCTCGTGAGCGCTCTTGGCGTTCGGGCTGTTGAGCCCGGAATCCGTATATGAGCCCGCAAAGTCATCTCCTCGCCGCGCGCCGTGTCGCCTTTGACGCCTCCGCCAGCCTCGCGCCCGGCTGGTCGCCGAACCTGATCAAGGCGCGCGCCTACGAGCGGTTGTTGCTGGATGTCATACTGGGCGTCCTGGAGCCGGGCGCGCGGCTTGACGAGCACCAGTTGGCGCGCCGCTATGACACCGGTCTGGCCGGTGTTCGCGATGCTCTGGGACGCCTCGCCCTGGAAGGGCTGGTGATCCGCAAGGCGCGATCGGGTACGACGGTGGCGCCGCTCGATCCGCTGGAGCCCCGGCAGACGCGGGATGTTCGCCTGTTGCTGGAGCCGCACGCCGCCGCCTTGGCCGCGGAACACGCCGACCCCGAGGAGATCGAGTCCCTGGCCGCCGCCTTTGAAGGGGCCGATCAGGCGATCCAGGGGGGCGATCTGCGCAGCCTCGTGCTGATGGACCAGACCTTTCATGCCCGCCTGGCGGCCGCGAGCGGAAACCCGGCCCTGGCGGGGCTGATCGCTCCGCTTCAGCATCGCGCGGCCCGGTTCTGGATCGCGAGCCTCCCGCCGGGCGGCGAACTTCGGGGCCGGTTGACCGCCGATCTGGAGACTCACCGGGCGATTGTGCTCGCCATCTCTCTGCGCGACGCCTCGGCCGCCCGGTCGGCGACGACCAGGGCCCTGGGCGTCGCACGCCCCGGACAGGACCGTCTCGGCTCACGCCCGTCGGCGGCGCCCCTGCACGCCGCCTGACGCCCCGCCTTGGGCGGGGCCGCCTCCCAGCGTCAGGTCCTCGGCTTGAACGGAGCGGGGACCCGCGCCCCGCCCTGACGGGCGAACATCCAGCCGGGATATTCCTGCGGCAACTCGCTGACCCCGTCCAGGCGCGCCATCTCCTCGGCCGACAGGGTGACGTCCACGGCGGCGAGATTGTCCTCAAGTTGCTCCACCGTCTTGGCGCCGATGATGACGCTCATCACGTGGGACTTGTGCAGCAGCCAGGCGAGCGCGATGCGAGCCACCGAGACGCCGTGCGTGTCGCCGATCTCACGCATGACCTCGATGCAGGCGAAGGCGCGGTCCCGATCCACGGGCGGAAAGTCGAAGGTCGTGCGGCGCGCGCCCTCGGGATTGTTCGATCCAGGACCGAACTTGCCCGACAACAGGCCCCCGGCGAGCGGCGACCAGACCATCAGTCCCACGTCCTCGGAGGTGATCATCGGCACGAGCTCGCGCTCAAGATCGCGACCGGCGATGGTGTAATAGGCCTGCAGAGTTTCGAACCGGGCATAGCCCTGGCGCTCGCTGACGCCCAAGGCCTTGGCGATCTTCCAGGCGGCCCAGTTGGAGACGCCCACATAGCGGACGAGCCCCTGCGACACGAGATCGTCAAGGGCGCGGAGCGTCTCCTCGATCGGCGTCACGGTGTCGTTGCCGTGGATCTGGTAGAGGTCGATGTGGTCGGTCTGAAGCCGCTCAAGGCTGAGCTTCACCTGATCCATGATGTGGCCGCGCGAGGCGCCGCGGTCATTGGGCTTGGGCCCCATCTGGCCGAACACTTTGGTGGCGATGATGACATCGCTGCGCTTGACGCCCAGGTCCTTGAAGGCCGTCCCCAGACGCTCTTCCGAGGCGCCGAAGGAATAGACATTGGCGGTATCGAAAAAGTTCACCCCGGCGTCCAGAGCCTGTTTGACGATGGCGTTGACCTGCGGCTGGGGCAGCGAGCCGATCGCCTTCCACATCCCGGCATCCTCATTGCCGCCAAAGGTCATGGTCCCCAGGCAGATCTCGGAGACGTAGAGACCCGTTCGGCCCATGCGATTGTATTTCATGCGTTTCCTCTTTCGCGGCGAAGGCGATGCGTCATTGTCGGCGACCTGCGTGCGCAGCTTCGGGGCCGCCCAGGCTCGACTTGGTTTCAAGGATAGGGCGGGGAGAGACAGCGCGCCAGAGGCGAGATCTCCGCCAACATCTTCGCGTTCCGCCTGCAGCCGCGGCAGGGAGAATGACGCCTCTCGCCATCACGGGGTGTCGGGCGTCCAAGACGCCATCGAGGGCCCGGAAGGCGATCTGCGCCCCGGAAGTCAGCGCCGTCGCTCGGCGGACAGGCGGGCGCATCGTCCGGATTCCCCCTCGGCGATCGTCCCTGGCCGAGGCCGGTTGCGTCGACAGCGCCTGGGCGAGCGCGCCGCTGGCGTAGAGGGTCCCGCCGCTCACCCCGGGGCTCCCCGGAGGTGCCAGGACCAGGCGTCCCGCGATCAGTCCGACGATCAGGCTGGCCGCCAGCGAAGCGGGATAGCGCCAGGGCGAACCCTCACGCGGCGTCGACGCCGTGGCCGCCAGCGCGGCCATGGCGCGCCAGTCGGCCGCCGGACGGCCCGCCGCGGCGGTAATGGCGCGGCCCCGTCAGCGGCGTCCCCTGGAGGGTCGGGCGACGCCAACCCCGGCGATCACGGTCAAGTTCAGAAGAACTGATCCGCCGCCGTCTGGTCGAACCTGAGCCCTGGTCCGCTGGTCGGCCCCGGGCTCTCTCATTGTCGAGGCGCGGTCGTCAGAACGCGAAGTAGGGACCGAGCGTCCCCCCGGCGTTGCGGCCCTCGATGGCGGTATAGACCGACCGTCCATAGAAGAATGGCAGGCCGTAGTCGAAGCTGTTGGCGAAATTCACGTTGGGGTAGAAGATATTGGGGTTTCCGCCAACGCCGGGGATGACCGAGTTGTTGGTCTGGAACTGATTTTGGGCGTCATAAAGCGTGAATGCGCCCGAGACGCTGGCGCCATTGAGCCCCTGGATCGTCGGGGTCAGGTTGAGGGCCGGACTGGGGCAATAATAGCCCTTGAACGAGCCGCTCGACGGACAGGGCGTAATCGTGGTGTCGACGAAGAAATAGAGGCTGCTGCCGCTGTCCAGAAAACTCGCCGGCAGGGTCGTCCCATTATAGATCACATTGAGCAGGCCGGGCCCATTGGGGTCGGTCGAGCCCGTGGTGGTGTAGATCTTCGCCGAGCCCAGGCCATTGTTCGACTGAGTGCCGATGCCGAAATAGAGGGTTCCTGTGGCCGTCAAGGCGCCGGACGATGGCTCGGAGGGCAGAACCAGAAGACTGCCGTTGTTATCTACAGCCATGGCGGCGACAGGGTTGGGCAACTGCTGGAACGGCGCCGTGGCCGACGCGGCGCGGCCGATGATGGCGCTGCACCCGCTGGCCGGACAGTCGTAATAGATGGCCGAGGACTGCCCGCCGGCGACGGCGCAGGCGGATCCGCAGTCTGTGGTGGTCACGCCGATGCCGATGATGCCATTGGCGCCGAAGGCCTGCACGGTGTTGAGGTCTGTGCCGCCGCCGGCCGAGCAGCTCGCCGGCGCGTTCGAATAGACCCCAGTATCGGCCAAGGCCTGGAAGGGCATGTTGGCGACGCTCTCACCGCCGATCGTCAGATCGGTCTGGCGGACTGACCCGAACACATAGCCATCGACATACTGGTAGCACTCGCCCACCGGATTGCCCGAGGCGTCCAGCTCCGGCGTCAAAGCGGCGAGCAGGCTGGGCGAAATCACCGAGGCGAAGAGACGCAGCCCGATCGAGCCGGTGTCGACCTGGACATGGTCGATGGTCTGGCAATTCGTGGTGCTTCCGGGGGCGCAGATCGTCACCGAGACGAAGGCGACGTTGTTGGAGATATAGGCGTTCGCTCCGGTGTCCAGCGCGGCCGGCCCCTGGTCGATGGTTACGGTCACGGCGTTCGCGCTGGCGGTGGGCGGCGGGGGTGAGGATCCGGACGATCCCGATGAGCCGGACGATCCGCCCGAGCCGCCGCCGCAGCCCGCCAGCATAAGCAGCCCGCCCACCCCGGCCATGACCATCGCGACGCGCGCGGCGGCCCAGAGGGCGGACCTGGGCGAGCGCGCCAGCCTGCGGGATGACGGTCTAGCGAAGGTCATTGGTCGAAAATCCCGCTGGGGTCGATTGCGGCAGAAGGGCCACGCCCCAGAACGCGCCCGAATGTCCGCCGCTCTGGACGATCAGGTCCGACCGGTTGACGCTCAGCGGCCGACGCAACCTCGGCCCCTGGCGGGCGGTGTCGGCCTGCAGAGTGGAAAAGTGGGGCCCCAGCAGTTGCTGCAGGTTCGGCCGGCCAGGTCCCGCCCAGCTGACCGCGAAGACGGTTCCATCGGGTCGGCTGAATTCCTTTACGCTCCCGCCGTTTGGCAGGGTCATGGAATCCACCGTGAAGGTCGCCGCGGCGGTGGCCTTTCGCGTGGCCGCGAGGTGCGCACGGTCAGCCTCGATCGAGGCGCGTGAGGCGCCGAGCGAGGCGGCGGCCGAGGAGGCGAGAGCCAGACTCGAAAGCATGGCCAGGGCTGCGGCGCCCACCCTCCGCCCGCCATGGGACGAACCGGGCATTGACTGAGGCCGCGATGAGCCGTCGGTCCTTGAGGTCAGCCAAACTCGCATCCGCGCCTTCCGAAAGGTTAAGGGCCAAGGCGTGCGTCGCGCTGAGATGGAACCGCCCGGCGGTGTCGCAACGCACTCAAGGATTTGAAGTTAGAGCACGATTCAACGCTTCGGCGATTCCGCCTCAACGCATCGCGCCCCAAGGAGTGGGCCGGGAAAGGCCCGGCGGCAAGAGCTCACGCGACAACTTTTTTTTGGACCGGATCACGGGGTCGCGGGCTTGGGGGCGGCAAACACACCCACGAGCTCGCCCTGAGCCAGCACATGGCCCGCCATGGCCTCAGCGAGGGTGTTGCGGTCCTGCGCCTCCGGGATCGGCGCATCGAGCGCGAAAACCTCCAGGTGGTAGTGATGGGCCCCGCTGCTGGGCGAGGGGTGAGGCCCGCGATAGGCGTACTGGCCGGCGATATTGCGGCCCTGGCGCAGGCCCACCGGAGCGGTGATCGACTCGCCCGCCGGAAGGCCGCCGGGAAGGCTCGCCGGGGCGTCATAGGCCATCCAGTGCAGAATCGGCGCGCCGTCATGTTGGGCGTCGGCGTCCTCCATGACGATGGCGAAGGTCCGAGTGCGTCCTGGCGCTCCGGAGATCCTCAGCGGCGGCGAGAGGGACGCGCCATAGGACGAGTTCGCGAGCGGAATGGCGCCGCCTCGCCCGTAGGCCGGGGACGCGACCCTCAGGCTATGGGGCGCAGCCAGGGCCGGCGACTGATTGAGGAGGGCGGGCATCGCCGGGTTCCCGGCGGCCTGCGCGACGGCCTGACCGGAAATGGCCAGGCAGACAGTCAGGCCCACCAAAGTCATCGGCGTGTTCATGGCTTCCCTTCCGCGAGTCATTGGGTCGGGATCAGGGCGCCGGACGGCGCTCGGCGCAAGGGGGGATCGCGTGGGGGGCACGGCTATCGCATTTGACCGAGGATGGAACGTGCGAAGTCATCGGACCATCCGGAGCGTTTTCGTTTTCGCCTTATGGAGATGTCCTTACGGGCGCTCTGTAGGACGTTGAGGGCGAGCTTTCGGA